>JAGWJK010000930.1 GCA_028865845.1 Rhizobiaceae bacterium | reverse complement strand
TCTTTTCGCTGTATGTCGTGCTGACGCGTTACGTCAGCCGCACCGATTCCGCCATGACAAGCTTCTTCTACACCGGCATCGTCGGCGCCGCCGCAATGAGTTGCATCGGCCCGTTCTTCTGGACGGCGCTCACCCCGCATGACTGGATTTTCATGGGCCTGCTGTGCGTGACCGGCATGTCCAGTCATTATTTCCTTATCCGCGCCTACGATATGCTGGACGCGGTGGTCATCCAACCGCTGACGTACCTACAGCTGGTATTCTCGTCCATGATCGGCGTTCTGGTCTTCGGCGAAGTCCTGAACTTCTATATGGTCGTCGGCGCGGTGATCGTCGTGGCGGCGGGCATCTTCACGATCTGGCGTGAAAATGCCCTGGCCCGCTCGAAAGCGAAGGCCGCCGGGGCATAGCGGCGCTTACGCGTCGACTTTCACCTTCGGCTGCTCCTCGTGATAGTAGCTGGTGTACTTCTGGCGGTAGCGTTCGGAACCTCCGAAATCGCTGTAGCGCGTCAGCTCAGACATATCGGTCTTGTTCAGGATCACACCGAGGATACGCGACTTGATCTGCGGCTCTTCTTCCAGGAGATTTCTGACCAGATTGGTCGGCGTAGCGCCCCACTCGGTCACGAGCAGGAAAGCATCCGCCTGCGGCGCAAAGGCCTTGGCGTCGATGACGGGAGCGAGCGGCGCAAGATCGACCACGATGTAGTCGAACATCTTTCGCGCGCTTTCCATCAGGTTCAGCATTCCCTGCGAGGAAAGAAGCTCGCTGGTGTGCAGAAGCTGATCGCGCAGCACCACCGGCAGGATCGCCAATTTCGTGCGCGGGTCGACCCGGACGGCGCTTGCCCAGGGAACTTCTCCAAGGGCCGCCTCGATGAGGCCAGTCTGCGGCTGCGATTTCAACATGCGGCTGAGACCGGGATTGCGAAGGTCGGCATCGATCAGCAGCGTGCGTTTGCCGCTGGTCGCAAGCAGCGCCGCGAAATTGGCCGCGGTCGTCGACTTGCCTTCGCCCGGCAGCGCCGAGATAACGCCGATGACGCGATCCGCGCGTCCCTGCAACATGACATCGCAGGCAAGCTTGGCGTTTCTCAACGTCTCGGCGAAGATTGAGCGTGGAGCATCGACGGCAACACGCATGATACGCTCGAAGGCAACCCCTTCGTCACCGTCGGCGGTCATCGCCAGCTCCTGCAGGCCGGAAGATTTACGCTTCCTGCCGTTCTTTCTGCCGAGCGCCTGGCGACCGAGCAGAGGCAGGTAACCGAGGAACTTGAGCCCAAGCACGGCACGCACATCGGTCTCGACACGGAAATAGCGATCGCGGAATTCCTGGAATGCCGCAAATGCCGCGCCGGCCATGCCGCCGAGAACGATCGAAAGCGCCAGCACCAACGTCCTTTTCGGGCTGGACGGCGCGGTTGGAACGCCTGCCTCTGAAATAACGCGTGCCTTGGCGATCGGGAAGGACCGTTGTTGCGAGGCCTCTTCGAACTTGCTCAGATAGGATTCATAAAGCGTCTTCAGCGCGGTTGCCTTCTGATCCAGCTCATTCAGCTGAACGAGAGACTTGTTGGCCTCGGAATTCTTCCCGACAACGCCTTCGATGCTCTGCCGCAGCGATGCGGCGCGCGATTCCGCCACGTCGTATTCGTTTTTGTAGCTCGCGGTCAGCTGCTGCAGCTCCTCGAAGATTTGCCGGGTGATGTCCTCACGCTCCGCGCGTAGCGCAACGGCTTGCGGATGATCCGCCCCGAAATTCTGGGTTACGTCCTGCTCGCGCTTCTGCACGGTGAGATACCGCGTCTTCAGATCCTGCATGACGGTGTTATCCGTCTGGCTGGACGAGATCGTCGCATTCTTCACCGCGTTGTCGGGACCCTGGTCGATGATCGACTTGTACTGGTTGTAGCGCGCCGAAGCGCTTGCCGTATCCGCCTGGGCGATGATCAATTGCTTGTTGAGATCAGCCAGTTGCTGTTCGGACATCAGCTGACCGCCTGCCGACGTCAAGCCATTGTCCGCCTTGTATTTTTCAACATCGAGCGAGGCCTGCTGCGACCGCTGCCGCAGGTCGGTCAGACGTTCCTGCAGCCAGACGGAAGCACGTTCCGTGGCATCGAAATTCGCATTCAGCTGGTCGGTGAGATAGGCGTCCGCATAGGCGCGGGTAACCTTTGCAGCCAACTGCGGATCGGTCGAGCTGAAGGACACGGCAACGACCGAGCTGCGGGTGACGCGTTCAACCTTCAGGTCCTCCTGCAAGGCGGCGGCGACCTGCTGCCGTTGCGCCTCGCGAGCGGCCTCGGGAGACAGCGGAGGCGCAGCGCGCTTGAAAACGCTCGCAACCAGTTTCGCGCCGGATTTGATCAAGGCCGCCGGCGATTGCGGCGGGTTGAGCAGTTCGTCATTATTCGCAAGACCGGCCTCGTCGACGACGCGCAAGGCCATCTCGTTCGACTTCAGGATCTCGACCGCGCTGGCGATTTCCGTATCGGCCTGCTGGCTGCTCGCCGCCGGCGGCTGGTCTTCGGCATATTTGGTCATGGTCTCATCGAGCAAGATCTGCGTCAGTGACGTATAGCTCGGCGTTGCAAAAACCAGATAGGCAACGGCCAGCGCGATGAAAACTGCGACGCAGGTGACAATGGTCCGAATGCGACGGATCACAATGGCCATCAGCCGATCGAGATCAATGAAACCATCCTGCTCTTCCGCCTGCG
>JAGWJK010000929.1 GCA_028865845.1 Rhizobiaceae bacterium | reverse complement strand
GTTGGCGCCTTTGCGGCGCCTGGAACCTACGTTCCCGGCATCGACGTCACCCTGACTGTCGGCAATATCCGTGGTGTCGAGAGCCGCGGCATGATGTGCTCGGAAAAGGAACTCGAAATTTCCGACAGTCATGACGGCATTATCGACCTGCCCGACGATGCGCCTGTTGGCACCAGCTATGCGGCCTATGCCGGTCTCGACGATCCGATGATCGAGATCAACCTGACGCCGAACCGCCCGGACTGCACCAGCATCCACGGTATCGCCCGCGATCTCGCCGCCTCCGGCCTCGGCAAGCTGAAGTCTCATCTCGCGCCCTCTTTCGCTGTCGAAGGCGATACGCCGGTGGATGTCAGGCTCGATCTCGACGATGCCGGCCTCTGCCCCGGTTTCGCGCTGCGGATCGTGCGCGGCGTCAAGAATGGGCCGAGCCCGAAGTGGATGCAGCAGCGATTGCTGGCAATCGGCCTGCGCCCGATCAGCGCGCTGGTCGACATCACCAACTATATGACCTTCGACCAGGGCCGGCCGATGCACGTCTTCGACGCGGCCAAGGTCAAGGGCAATCTCGTCGTTCGTCGCGCCAAAGACGGCGAGACCGTGTTGGCGCTCGACCAGCGCGAATACAAGCTCTCGCCGAGCAATGTGGTCATTGCCGATGACAACGGCGTCGAGTCGATCGGCGGCATCATGGGCGGCGAGCATTCCGGCTGCGACGAGAACACCGTCGACGTGCTGATCGAATCCGCACTCTGGGACCCGATGAACATCGCCAAGTCCGGCCGCGGGCTCGGCATCATCACCGACGCGCGCTACCGTTTCGAGCGCGGTGTCGATCCGGAATACATGGTCCCGGGCCTCGAGCGCACCACCGAGCTGGTACTTGCCTGCTGCGGCGGCACTGCTGGAAAGGCCAAGGTCGAGGGCTATAGGGGTTACGACGCCAAGATCGTCGATTTCCCGCTGTCCGAGGTCAAGCGCCTCACCGGCCTCGAAGTTTCGACCGAGGAGAGCACGTCGATCCTGACGAAGCTCGGCTTCTCTGTGTCAGGCTCGGGTGAGCGCGTTTCCGTCGCCGTTCCGTCCTGGCGTCCTGACGTCGACGGCAAGGCCGATCTGGTCGAAGAGATCATGCGCATTCACGGCGTCGACAATATCAAGCCCGCGCCGCTCGCAAGCCATGCCGCCGTCAACGGCAAGATCCTGACGACGCTGCAGATCCGCACCCGCACTGCCAAGCGTGCGCTTGCGTCGCGTGGCATGCTGGAAGCCGTCACCTGGTCCTTCATCTCCGAAGATCAGGCCAAGCTCTTCGGCGGTGGCTCCAACGCGCTGAAGCTGGCGAACCCGATCGCCGCCGACATGTCCGACATGCGTCCCTCACTGCTGCCGGGCCTGTTGTCGGCCGCGCAGCGCAATGCCGACAAGGGCTATGGCGACGTCGCGATCTTCGAGGTTTCCGGAACCTACGAGAACGATCGGCCGGAAGGCCAGCGCCGCGTCGCGGGCGGCATCCGCCGCGGCACGGCCACCCTCAACGGTGCCGGCCGCATGTGGTCGAATGCCGCCAAGGGTGGCGGCAAGCCGGTTGACGTCTTCGATGCCAAGGCCGATGCGCTGGCCGTGATCGAGGCCTGCGGCCTACCGATGGGCAATATTCAGATCGAGCAAGGCGGCCCAGCCTGGTGTCATCCAGGCCGTTCTGGCACGATCAAGATGGGTCCGAAGGTCGTGCTCGGCTATTTCGGCGAATTCCATCCGAAGACGCTGGAAGCGCTTGACGTCAGCGGCGCGCTCGCCGGTTTCGAGGTCTATATCGACGCGATGCCCGAGCCAAAGAAGAAGGCAACGCGCACCAAGCCGGCGCTCGAGCTCTCGCCCTTCCAGGCGGTCAAGCGCGACTTCGCCTTCGTGGTCGACAAGACCGTCGAGGCGGGCGCCGTCATGCGTGCCGCCACGGGCGCCGATCGCAAGCTGATCACCGGCGTCAACGTCTTCGATATTTTCGAGGGCGCATCGCTCGGCGAGGGCAAGAAGTCGATCGCCATCGAAGTCCAGATCCAGCCGGCCGACCGCACGCTCACGGACGAGGATTTCGAAGCGCTGACACAGAAGATCGTCGCCAACGTCACGAAGACCACCGGCGGCGTGCTGAGGGGGTAATACCTACCTTCTCCCCAGCGGGGAGAAGGTGCCCGCCCTTCGACAAACTCAGGGGGCGGATGAGGGGGCCGAGAAGCGAAGCTTCGAGGGTCTTGAGCGGCAAGCGAAAGGCATTTCTCCTTACGGTGCATCGCCCCCTCAACCCGCGCACCGCGCGTACCTTCTCCCCGCTGGGGAGAAGGTTAAAGGCTCACCGATGCAGGTGATACACCTTGTTCACGATCGTCCAGCGGCCGTCGATCTTCAGCAGCGACAGATAATCCGAAAAGCGCATGCCGGCGAATTCGTCGACGACCTTGACGCTTGCCGCATCACCCTCGATGTCGATCAGCTCGATCTCCATCAGCGGCACGGTGTCGGGAGGCGCGCTGCCTTCCTCGACGATGGCGGCGATGAACTCGTCGCGCGTCATCCATTCGATGGCATTCTGGTAGTTGCCGATGATCGCCACCCTGGGATGCAGCGCCTTGCGCAGCGCCGGTTCGTTTGCGAATGCCATGCCGTCGACATAGAGGTGAACAACCGCTCGGATTGCCTGTTCTTCCGACATTTCGCCGTTCCCCGTTT
>JAGWJK010000928.1 GCA_028865845.1 Rhizobiaceae bacterium | reverse complement strand
GGTGCACGATATCGTCAGCCGCGCGGCACCGCTCCTTGGCGTACAGCCGGATTTCGGTTCGAACCTGCTCGCGGCCTATTGATATCGAGCAGAGAATCGACCGAAGCGACACATGCTCTTTTGATTTGAAAGCAAGAATCGGGGCGAATGCATCGCGATCTTCTTGTATACCTATCCGCGTATCTGCTCAGGCATGCGCTACGGCGCGGGAGGACGTGACATGAAAGCGATGATCTTGTCGGTGGCGCTGGTCGTTCTGGCATCTCCAGCCTTTGCCATCCAAACCCTGGTGTCGACCGCATCCTCCTGCCAAACCATCCAGTCGACGATCCAGCGGAACAGAGCCGTGCTGCTGCGCTACACGGAAAGATCGGGAACGCCGATTTACGACAGGGCGGTTGCGGATAACGCCCAATGCACCGGCGGCGGCTTCGCGCAACGCACCACTTTTCCCGCCGCCGATAACAGGGCCTGCCCGGTCCTGATCTGTGCGCCAACCGATCTGCGGCCATGAGACGAGGTCCGGAGCTGCTGCCGGCTGGATGCGATGGCAAACGCGGTCATTTGGCTGCGGTCGACGGATATCCCATCTGCTGGATGGTTTGACGGGTCCACTCGTAGACCGCGACATTCGTGCGGAAATTGCCCACTCGTGGCGATGCGAGGTCGAGGATTTCGACAATCACGGATGTCCAGGTGATCAAAAGAAGCAATATCAATATCCGCACCGCCTTTCCCCGCAGGCCGAATTGATAGCCAAGCGAAGCAGCCGCAAGATGCATGACGCCGACAAGAAGCCAGAAGATCTGCCAGGGCAGCCGGATTTCAAGCGCAAGCCGTTCGGTTGATCCGGCATCGAAGGCCTCGTTGACCGCCGACATAAGGGACGCCGATACCGGGTCAGGGCGTTCGCGCACCATCGAGCCGACACCGAACCAGATCGATTGCTGAAGGGCCGATGTATCCTGGTTGGCTTTGGCGATGGCTTGCCCATCGAGTCCGGCTTGAACGAAATCCTCGCGCGCCTTGAGATAGGCCTCGAATTGATGCGCTATGGTGAGCGCCTGAGGCGTGCCGATGGCGTTGGCGCGCAGCCAGGCGGTGCCGATGGCATTGGCCTCGGCAAGCGCGCCCTGGCGCCGCTCGTTGAAACGCGTGGTCGAATAGGAAAGCGTGAGCGCCAACACGAAAGCAAGCAGAGCCAGCATGCCGGCCACGATCACACCGACATTTTCCATCTGCCCGCGGGACCCTTCCCTACTATTTGCGCCGAGGCGATAACCGATCTCATGCGCGACAAGCTGGGTAATCAGCAACACGACAGCAACGGCAAGCGTGCTCCACTCGGCAAGATCGCGCAGATAGTCCATTGCTCCCTCGCTTTCGGTCCCGTCCGTCAGAGCGCATCAACGACCGCGGAAATTCGAGACCGCCCAACCATCGGCTACGACCATAGTCGGCTTGGTTGCCGCTGCACGTCCCTGTCCGCAATCAGTCGTCCTGAACGACGGACCAGGTCTTGTCCGGATTGAAGGACTTGATCTTGTCGGCGATTTCGGCCGTGTTCGGCCCGAGATCCTTCTCGTAGACGATGCCGTGATGGCTCACCACGAATGTCATGATGCCGGTCTGGCCGTAGATCGCCGGACGTGCGATCAGCGCATGACCGGCGATCATGTTCCCATTGATCACGAAATCATAAGCACCACCGGCGATGTTCGCGCCCTGGCTTTTCAGGATGCGATAGCGATATCCGAAATAGCCGTGATCGGAAGCTTGGGCTCCCTCCACTCTGGCGGGATCTGCGAAGTTTCCGGCGGGGCTGATCTCGCCGTCCTCTTCGTCCCGCCAGTACAGACCATCGTGTTTTCCGGGCGTGCTGATCAGCTTCCGGGCGAACTCCAGGACGCCGTCATTATCGTGGTCCTCGGAGGCATAGAGTGCTTGCGCCAGGACATAGAGATGGACCGTCTCGATTGCCTGGTTTTCGTTCTCGCCGATCCTTCGGTCGATGACTTCCTGCAGCCCGGCAGCCGTATTGAACTGCCATCCCTGCGCCGTCTTTTCCAGCGGAAAGGGGAACGGCCAGATCTCGGAGCCGAGATCGATCTCCTTGTGGTCGGCATCCGTGTCGACGGTCGCAAACCGCTCGGTAGCTGCATTGGCGAGTTCCTCCAATCGCTCGCCGAAGTCGTCACTCTTCTCGGCAGCCTCCGCATTGAGGCCGAGAAGCTTGGCAAGACCCGGAACATCCTTGCCCGTAAGACGCGTCTTCAGCGCGTCGACGGCATCGCTTGCATTCGCAAAGACTTCCGCCTTGCCGCCCATAAATCTCTCGATGACGGGATTGGCGGCGTAAGACGGGGCGACCACAGCGGCCGAAACGGCCATCGCGACGAGAAGTTGCTTTATCATGGTACGCATCTGCTTCCCCTTTTTCTAAGACGGGTCACGTGTCGGATTGCTCAGCGGCGATGGATGCGACCGCCGCCGCCATGAAAACCACCACCGCCGCCGTGGAAGCCCCCGCCACCATGGAATCCGCCACCACCGTGAAACCCTCCGCCGCCGTGAAAATTGCCGCCGCCGTGAAATCCGCCACCGCCGCCGAATTCCCGGCTTGCGCGACCTCTCGCGGAAGAAATACGGGCATCACGACCAGGCCCGTAATTGCCGAGCGCGGAAGGCTGCCGCGGCCGGTGGTCGACGCGACCGGCTGCCCGCTGTGGCCC
>JAGWJK010000927.1 GCA_028865845.1 Rhizobiaceae bacterium | reverse complement strand
CTCGCCCTTCGATCCTCGGCTGATCCTGCGCATCGCACCAGCAGTCGCGAAGGCTGCGGCCGAAAGCGGCGTAGCACTGCGACCCATCGAAGACTTCGACGCCTACATGGACGAGCTCAACCGCTTCGTCTTCCGTTCCGGCTTCGTCATGAAGCCGATCTTCGCCGCCGCCAAGATCGCCGAGCGCAAGCGCGTCGTCTTTTCCGAAGGCGAAGACGAGCGCGTGCTGCGCGCCGCGCAGGTTCTGCTGGAAGAAGGTACCGCGGTGCCGATCCTGATCGGTCGTCCCTCCGTCATCGAAACCCGCCTGAAGCGCTACGGCCTGAGAATCCGGCCTAATGCCGACTTCGCCGTCATCAACCCCGAGGACGATCCGCGCTTCCGCGAATATGTCGAGCTCTATTTTTCGCTCGTCGGCCGCAGCGGCGTCATTCCGGAAGCGGCGCGCACGATCGTGCGTACCAACGCCACGGTCATCGGTGCACTGGCACTGAAGCGCGGCGAAGCCGACGCCCTCATCTGCGGTCTCGAAGGACGTTATGAGCGCCACCTTCGCATCGTTCGCCAGATCATCGGCAAGCGTCCCGACGTCCGGGATTTCTCGGCCCTCAGCCTGCTGATCTCGCAGCGCGGCGCGACCTTCTACACCGATACCTACGTCACCTTTAACCCGAATGCCGAGGAGATCGCCGAATCGGCCGTTCTCGCGGCCGAGGAGATCAAGCGCTTCGGCATCTCGCCGCGCGTGGCGCTCGTGTCGCATTCGAACTTCGGCTCCCGGGAATCGGAAAGCGCTACGAAAATGCGCAACGCCCTTGCGCTCGTCCGCGAAGCCGCTCCGGAACTGGAAGTCGACGGTGAAATGCACGGCGACAGCGCCATTTCCGAGAGCCTGCGCCGACACGTTATGCCGGACAGCACGCTTTCCGGCGAAGCTAACCTTCTGGTCTTCCCGAACCTCGACGCCGCCAACATTACCCTCGGCGTCGTCAAGACCATGACCGATGGCCTGCATGTCGGACCGATCCTGCTCGGGACCGCCCTGCCGGCCCACATCCTGTCGCCCTCGGTCACGTCGCGCGGCGTCGTCAACATGGCGGCACTGGCAGTGGTCGAGGCCTCGCAGCCGAATTCTTAAAGCCGATCTGCGCCGGCGGCCGCCTAACATGCGGCTGCCGGCGACACGCGCTGTCGCCGGCCCGAAGTGGCAGCCAGGACAGCGTTCGTCCCAGAGTGATACGACCCGCAATATTCGCGCCATAAGCGTGTTTTTGATGGAGACGTTGTTAAGCTCCGCCCTATATCCTTTTCCTCGATCGATCCCGCTTTCGAAGAGCAGAATAGTGAGCCGCGGCAAACACCTACTTCCTTCCCTTTTTACGGCATTGCTGGCGGCGACGCCCGCAATCGCACAGACGAATTTGTGTGACGAACTGCGCGGTCGATATGCCAATGTCGACCAAGTCATCGGCGCCAGCGCAGCGACGCGTCAGCTTTCGCGCGCCATCGTCCAGCAAAGCACCATGATCCGGCGACTGGAGGACGATATCCGCAACCAGGGTTGCTCGTCCGACAGCAGCATGGTGATCGTCGGCTCCGGGAATTCGGGCACAAGCAGCTGCGATCAGATGCAAAGCTCGCTCGACCACATGCAGCAGGATCTCGGTTCGGTGATGGACGAGCGCGAACTGAGCTTGACACATGCCGGCGCGGAGGCCCAACAGCGGCGCAAGCTGCTGGCCATCATGCAGCAGAACGGCTGCAGCCCACCCGCCTCGGCTGTTCCGGACGATGTCATCAACACCCGGATAAAACAGGAGCCGGGCATATTCGAGGAACAATCCTCGGTCGAGCCGGAAAGCTCGATCACGACGATCCAGACACGCAAACCGGCTTCCGATGTAACGCCAGTGCAGAAGCAGGCGCCCGCGACCATCCAGACGCAGGCGCAGGCTCCTCAAGATCGTCCCTACGATCCCTCAACCAACAAGGTGCGCCAGGTCGGACCGCAATTTCTCGCGACCGACCAGGGCGGCATCGACCTTAAGCATCCGAAAGCGGCCGGGCCGCAACCGACGCAATAGGCGAGCCGACAAGAACCGCAAGTTCTTCGTCGCCCGTCTCCTCCGCCAGATCCCGATAGGACCGACCGGACGCATCCCTGACCGAACGATCCGCACCGCGCGCCAGTAGCAGTCGCACGGCCTCGGTTCGGCGATTGCCGATGGCAAAGCCAAGCGGCGTCATCCAGTCGCGATCCGGACTGGCATCACCGACACCACGAAAATCGCTGAAACGAATGTTCGCAAGGGTCGGATCGGCGTTGAGCAGTGCGGCGAGTTGATCGATCGCGCCGAACGCAGCGGCCGCAAAGATGTCGAGGGGCTGCGTCCTGAGGAAATCGACCATATCGATCTTGCCGTTATACTCGGCCCAGCCAATCGGCGGCGCGAAGTAATGCGGATCGCGGATCGTTGTGTCGGCGCCGTATTCGATCAGCAGCTTCGCCATCTCGATGTGACCATGAAGTGCCGCTTCATGGAGCGGCGTGCGGCTAGTCATGGCGTTGACATCGAGACCGAGGGCGAGCATGCGGCGGGCAAGCTCGACGGCGTTGTCACCTGCCGCCTCATGAAGCATGGCGGGATGCGCCTGCCGCATGGCCTTTGGGATATCGAGATCGGGAACCATCCGGCCGATTTGATCGACGGGTACCTCGCCGCTCATGATCT
>JAGWJK010000926.1 GCA_028865845.1 Rhizobiaceae bacterium | reverse complement strand
CGCGCTTCGGACGAGCTCGACGAGCTCGTCAATTTCGCTTCGCGATCGTGCCGCGACGGTAACCGAAGCTCCAGCCTGCGCCAATGCCGCGACGATCGCGACGCCCAAGCCACGGCCGCCGCCGGTAACGAGGGCGCATTTGCCGTCGAGACGAAACGATGGAGTTTGCGGGAGCATCGATCTACTCCGCAGCCTGCGCGTATCCGACGTTTCGACGACCGAAGCGTCGTACGCGGATATTGGCCTGCTCCGCGTGACCAAGAAACCCTTCCAAGACACACAGACGCGAGCAATACTCGCCTACAAGACCGGATGCTTCGTCGGTTGTTATGCGTTGGTAAGTGCACGTCTTCATGAACTTGCCGACCCAGAGCCCGCCCGTATATCGTGCAGCGCCCAGGGTTGGGAGGGTGTGGTTGGTGCCGATGACTTTGTCACCAAACGCAACGTTGGTCCGCGCTCCAAGAAACAGCGCCCCGTAGTTGGTCATATTCTCTAGGAAATAGTCCGGCTCGCGGGTCATCACCTGCACGTGCTCGGATGCTATCCTGTCGGCTTCGGCGACCATCTCGTCATAGCTGTCGCACAAAATGACTTGCCCATAATCGTTCCAAGCCTGTCGCGCGATCTGAGCCGTCGGCAAGATGGCAAGAAGCCGCTCGACCTCCTCCATGGTTTCCTTCGCCAGTTTCTCGGAGTTTGTCAGCAGGATGGCCGGCGAGTTTGGCCCGTGTTCGGCCTGACCGAGCAGATCGGTAGCACAAATCTCGGCATCCACCGTTTCGTCCGCAATGACGAGAGTTTCGGTCGGACCGGCCAACAGATCGATGCCGACCCGACCAAATAACTGGCGCTTCGCCTCAGCGACGTAGGCGTTGCCGGGCCCAACCAGAAAGTCGACGGGCGCGATCGTCTCAGTTCCCAGCGCCATGGCAGCGATCGCCTGAATGCCACCGAGGATATAAATCTCGTCGGCCCCTGCGAGCGCCATAGCTGCCACGACCACCGGAGACGGCTTGCCATTAAATGGCGGAGTCATGGCGATGACGCGCTTTACGCCTGCCACCTTCGCAGTGACCACGCCCATATGAGCAGAGGCCACCAGCGGGTATTTCCCGCCGGGCACATAGCATCCGACAGAATTCATCGGGATATTTTTATGCCCCAGGACGACGCCGGGAAGAGTTTCTTCTTCGACATCGCGAAGTGACGCCTTTTGGATCTCTGCAAACCGTCGAACCTGCGCTTGGGCGAATTTGATGTCATCCAATTCGCGCGCGGTGAGCGACCCGATGCAAGCGGCGATTTCCTCGTCGTCAAGGCGGAAGCTGGCAGGCGTCCACTTGTCAAACCTACTCGACAAATCGCGCAACGCTTCATCGCCGCGAGCGGTGACGTCTGCAAGGATCCCTTCGACGGTCGCCTTCACCTGCTGAGCGTCAGACGCCTTGTCCGAGCCGGAACGGCCATATTTCAGAATACGCATGACTTATTCTCCTTGCGGCATGTCTCGATGCCATTGAATTGAAGGGTCAGCAGAAGTCGTTCCGTCTCCAACGAGGAGACAGACCAACATGTGCCATGATTGCAATCGAGCTAGCGGGCGAGTGTTTCCTTCACCTCAGACGCCATGGCTGCTTTCAAAAGATTGACATCGCTGCCGGGTACGACAAAGTCGAATCCTTCATCTCGTCTTCGAGCGGCAACCTTGCCAGAAGGGCAGAAAATTCCGGCGTGCTTGCCATGTCTTCGCGCCGTCGCGAGGCAGTGGCGAATAGCTTCGACGATTTGCGGATCGGAAGGGTCCCCGGACGAGCCCTTTCCGAAGGCAAGCCCCAGGTCGCTCGGCCCAATGAAGATGCCGTCCAAACCGTCAACCTGGCATATCGCGTCAACCGCCTCGAGGCCCGACGCCGTCTCGATCATGGCTAACCGGACAATCGTCGCGTTTGCATGCTCGAAGTAGTCGGGGCCACCGTAAAGAAGTCCCCGTGCCGGACCAAAACTACGGCTGCCTTCAGGTGGATACCTCGTGGCGTCGACGAATGCCGACGCTTCCTCCGCGCTGTTTATCATAGGGCAGATTACGCCATACGCCCCAGCGTCGAGAACCTTCATCAGGGTGGGGGGATCACATGACGGCACCCGCACAAAAGGACTCGCCGGCGTCGAAGATATAGCCTGCAGCGCCCCGATCATCGTGCCGACATCGGTCATTCCATGTTGCAGGTCGACCAGCACGCAATCGACTCCGCTCCATCCGAGGACCTCCGCCACGTAGCTGTTCCCAATCGACGACCAAGCACATACGGCGGTTTCTCCCGTCTCCCAGCGCTTCCTGACATTGCTTGTTTTCATCAGAATTCCAGCTCTCAGTTTTAGTTCGAAGAATGGGGCTGAGGGAAGACTTGGGCCAAGCCACTGACGGCGCGGCCTTCGGCTCATGACAGAGAGTCGCTCACGTCCACGATATAAAGCCCGGCGTTCAGATCGCTAAGATAAGCGATTCCCGACTTCTCAACGTAGACGTCCGCCGAGTGAAGCTGTGGAACGATGTCTGGGCGTGTATCCATCATGCGGGTAGGCATCGGTGGCACGAACCAGCCGGCCTCGTCTGGCCGGAACGGGTTTTTCAGATCGAATATCCTGAGCCCCGCATTCTGATAGGTAGCGAAAATCGTGCGCGAGCTCTGGTATCCTTCCGGTCGGTTTTCCCAAAGGTTATGTGGTCCGAA
>JAGWJK010000925.1 GCA_028865845.1 Rhizobiaceae bacterium | reverse complement strand
TTCGCGTGCAGGAAGAGCCGATGCGCGGCTTTGTCGACCGCATGAAAGCAATGGAGGGCAAGGGCGGCGTTCTTGCCGTGTCGCTCTGCCACGGTTTTCCGCATGGCGACGTTGCCGATGTCGGCGCAAAGATGCTTGTCGTTACAGATGGCGATGCGGATCGCGCCAGCAGCATCGCCAAGGATTTGGGTCTCGAGTTTTTCGCTATGCGCGATCGGCTCGGGCGCGGGGCGCTGACGATCGATCAGGCGCTCGATGCGGCCCTTGCCGAAACGGACGGCCCGATCGTGATTGCCGATACCTCGGATAATGCCGGCGGCGGCGCTCCAGGCGATTCGACGTTCATCCTTCGCCGGATTCTCGAGCGCGGTATCAAGGATGTCGTCAGCGCCATGTATTGGGACCCGATCGCATTCCGTTTCTGTGCGGAAGCCGGCGTCGGAGCGGAGATAAAGCTGAGGGTCGGCGGCAAATGCGGCCCCTTCTCGGGTGATCCCGTCGATCTGGATGTCGTGGTCAAGGCTATCGGCTTTGGATTGACGCAGACCTATGGCGGGATGCCCTGCACGCTCGGCGATGCCGCGTGGGTCAGTGCTGAAGGCGTGGACCTGATCATCAACACCCACAGGACTCAGGTTTTTCATCCGGAATTCATGACGGCGCTCGGCCTTGATCCGAAAGACAGGAAAATTGTCGTCGTCAAATCCAACTATCATTTTCAGGCGGGCTTTGCGCCGATCGCCAAGCGCATCCTGTTTTGCGCTCCGCCCGGCGCGACGCAGCCCACCTATGAAAAAATCCCTTTCACCAAGCTGCGCAAGAGTTACTGGCCACGAGTGGATAACCCGTTTCTGATTGGTCAATAAGGCGAAGACCCATACGGTACCAAGCGCCGGCCGTCAGCCTTCGCGCATGAAATCCAGATAGGCGTTCTCCGCGTCGTTATCGATCGGAAACATCGATTCCAACCGGATTTCCTCGGCAGCGATCGTCTGGGGCGTGCCGACCGTCGTGATCAGCGAAAAGAGCGGCAGCACCGTTTTCCCCGCGCGAAAACGGATGGGTACGATCGGAAGCGTCGCATCGGGAGCAACGGCCGCCAGATCTGTCGGCACATCCGGATAGCTCGTCAGCTCTGCCAGCAGGTTCCGCGTTCGCTCATCGATCACATGGCCGACCGCTTCACGCTGCACACGCCGGAGCAGACCCCGCGCTGTCTCGTGGAAATCGGCAAGATGCGGTCGCATGCCTGCGGGATCGAACATCAGATGAAGAAGATTGCGCGGACGCGGACGCTGCGACAGGTCTATGAATTTGCCGAAGAATGCCGGTGCTGACCGGTTTGTTTCAAGGACGTTCCAGTAGCGGTCGAGCACGATCGCGGGAAAGGGTTCGTGCTGCTGCAGCATGCGCCTGATCGCTCGTCCGACACTCTGCGCCGGCAGTGCATCGGGCGGTTCCTGCCGATAGACCGGCGCATAGCCGGCGGCCAGCATGAAGTCGTTGCGATCACGCAAGGGGACGCGCAAGGCATCGGCGAGATCGATGACCATCTGGCGGCTCGGGGTGGACCTGCCGGTCTCGACGAAGCTGACGTGCTTCTGCGAAATGCCGGTGTCCAGCGCCAGATCGAGCTGGGATTTGCCTCGCAAAACCCGCCATTGGCGCAGCAATTCGCCGACACTTACCTTTGATGGCGGTATGGCAGATGAATTTGCGGACATGGTTGGCCGATCGGTTTGAAATTTGGTCGCAGGTGCTGCCCGGCCGGCGAACCGGCCGGGCGCATCAGTCAGTTCCTGTCCCAGACATGGACGTCGAATGGCGCTTCAAGCGCCGGACGCGTCACGCTGGCGGTGTAGTTGGTAATCGTGGAGGCCGCCACGACGGCGATCACTTCAAGGAGATGGGCTTGGCTGAAACCGGCACTCAGGAAGATATCGGCATCGTCAGGCGAAATCCGGCCGCGGGTTTCGATGAGGGTGCGGGCAAGGCGTGAGAGCGCTGCCGCCTGCGGCTCCGACGAAAGCTTGCCTCTCCGAATGGCACTGACATCAGAGGCGGGAACGCCCTGCTCCAGCGCCAGATAGGAGTGAAATCCGACAGCCCATTCGGCTGCATTCGTCACCGCGTTCGTCAATAGCAGCACCTGGATCTGCGGCTCCGTGAAGCTGCCGCCATGCACGTTCTGAAACAGAGCGGTAAGGCAATTTATGAGAACCGGCGACGTCGACATTGCGCCGACGATATTGGGCACGAAACCGAAAGCAGACTTCAAACCGTTGAGCGCTGCCTTTGCGCCTTCGGGCGCGGTTTCGAGCGTGTGAATAGGGAATTCGGTCATATCAAACCTTTCAAATCATCAGGATGTGCGCGGCATGAGGCGCAGCGCATGGCGGCATGATCTGAAAAATGAGGTATCATCTCAATTACATCAGAGGTAATAGGTCAGCCGAAACCCGGCAACAAGAGTAGCAGAGCCGGTTGATGCAGGCGAAGACAGCCAATTCTTCGGTGCCCCTAGGGTGCTGCGGTGCCAAGCAGCCGCGATGGCAAGAAGACCGTCAGGGGGATGGCGACCGGCGATGACGTAATGCCCTGGGCGATGGTGAAAGGCGACGTCGTTGCCTTATCCTCAACCAGGGCGTTTCGGGCGAGACGGCTGTTTTGGACGAGTTTCATCATTGCCGGCGAGCTCGCAAACACGCCATGGCCGCCACCATCCGCCGCCGATGCG
>JAGWJK010000924.1 GCA_028865845.1 Rhizobiaceae bacterium | reverse complement strand
AACGAGAAGCCGAAGACGATCTCGGGGATCAGGATCGGCAGCACGAAGAGCGTCGAAAGCCAGCTTGGCAGCTCGAGCCTGTAGCGGTTGAGGGCGTAGGCGGCCGGTATGCCGACCAGCAGCGACAGCGTCGTGCCAAGGAAGGCAAGCTCGAAGCTGGTGATCGCCGTCGTGCGGAAAGCCTCGATCTCGAAGATGTTCCAGAACCAGTGCAGCGTCAGCCCGCGCGGCGGAAAGGTCAGGTAGCTGGTATCGCTGAAGGACGAGCCGATGATGATGACCAGCGGCGCCAGCAAAAAGAAGAAGATGCCGGTGGTCAGGACGATCAGCAGGGGATGGATGCGTCTCTTCATCATGCTGCCACCGGATTGAGGCGCCGAGCGATGCGGCTCATGATGATGACGATGCCGATGGTCACGACGACCATGATCGTGGCGATGGTGGAAGCGCCGACCCAGTCGAAGGTGACCATGGCGCGCTGATAGAGGAAGGTCCCCATCATCATCTGCTTCTCGCCGCCGAGCAGTTGCGGCGTGGCGTAGGAGGTGAAGCTGCCGGTAAAGACCAGCACGGCCCCGACGATCAGCCCGGGGGTGGCAAGCGGCAGGATGATCTGGCGGAACGTCGCAGCCGGCGTCGCACCCAGCGAGGTCGCCGCCTGGATCAGATCTTCGGGAATGCCCTCGAGCACGCCGACAAGCGTCAGGATCATCAGCGGCACGAAGAGATAGACCATGGCGACGATCACAGACCCTTCGGTATAGAGCATCGACAGCGGTTCGCTGATGACGCCCACGGCCAGCAGCGTGTCGTTGACGATGCCGTTCTTGCCGAGAATGATCAGCCAGGCGAAGGAACGGACGACCACGCTGGTGAGCAGCGGGAAAACCGCGGCGATGATCATCAGGCTCTTTGCCCGTCCGGGCATCTGCGCGATGACATAGGCGGCTATGAATCCGAGAAACAGCGAGATCGCCGTCGTTGCCAGCGCGATCTCGATGGTCCGGTAGAGCACCGTGCGACGAAAGCCGCTGGTGAAGAAGGCGACGTAGGTCGAGAACGGTCCCTTCGGCTCGCCAAAGGTCGCGGCGATGGTGATGAGTACGGGGATGACGAGGAAGACGACGACGGCAAGGATGGCCGGTGCCGTCAAACCCCATCTTGCAGGATGCTTCATCGATCAGGTCCCGTCAGAGGGCTGTCCGGTTGCCGCGACGAAATGGCCTTTTGGCGCTCGTCGCGGCGTCCGATTACATGCCGAAGATCTCATTCCAACGATCGATCCAGTCGGACTGGACGGCGTTCATCTTGGCATAATCGATGCGGCTGAGCTTGGCGATCATGTCGGCGCCATAGGTCCAGATTTTCGCTTGGTCAGGGGTCAGCACCACCTTGGTCGATACCGGTGCGTCGACGCCCTGCTCGGCCTCGGCCTGCTGAACCTCTTTCGAGAGGATGAAGTTGATGAACTGATGCGCCAGTTCGACATTCTCCGAACCTTTGGGAATGTTGACTGTGTTCAGGGTGGCGATATCGCCTTCCTTGAGCGTAGCCCAGGTCATGCTCGGAACCGCGGCCTGCATGGAGGCAAGCGTGAAATCCTGCGCCAGCGCCACTTTGGCTTCGCCGGTCGAAATCAGGTTCACCAGTTCAGAGCCGGTGTTGTAGTTCTTGACGACGTTGTTCTTGAGCGACTCGATGGCTTCGAATGCCTTGTCTGTATCGTCATAGGCGTCGACGCCGGCGTGCTTGCCCGCTTCGAGAACAGCAAGCGGACCGGCGGTGGTGGTGATGCCGGGAAGGGTGACGGCGGACTTGAGGTCGTCGCGCCAGAGGTCGTTCCACGACGTCACCGGCGGATTGACTTTCGCCTTGTCATAAACGATGCCGACGCGGCCGATCGTATAGGCGGGGCCGTAATTGCCCTGCGGCGCCTTTGCCAGATCATAGAGATCGGCGATGTTCGGGACCTTCGACCGGTCGATCTCCTGGAACAGGCCCTGGTCGATGCCGATCTGCGAATAGCTGTCGGTGAGGTAGATGACGTCGACGCCCTTGCCGCCGCGGATTTTCAGCTTGTTGAGACGGTCGGCATTGTTGCCGGTCTCGAAGGCGACGTCGCAGCCGCAGATTTTCTTGAAAGGCTCGATGATGTTGGCGTTCATCTTCTCGCCATTGTAGCCCCACCAGGAAATGGTCAGCGTCTTTGCCTGCGCATAGACAGGTGCCGTCGCTGTGGCTGCGAGAACCGCAAGACCCGCGACGCGGGACAGCAGGGTAAGGCCTTTCATCATTCAAATCCTTTCGGTCGTCAAAATCGCGGGAGCGGTGTCCGATCGAAGGGATACTATTTTTCGAGCATGGGCTTTACAAGCCTAACGATTGAGCAAAATGTCGCTTTCGACAAAACTTGGCCGAAGGTTCGGCGGCGGTTCACTTCATTCCCGTGATTGACCGCAAGCGCTTGAAATACCCCCCGTTTTCGCCAAGTTTTCAAGGGCGGCTTTACACCCGCGGCCATCGTCTCTACGCTCTGGTATCGAATTTCTGGCAGGCTTTTCCACCATGACGTCCTCGTCCTCTTTTCTCCCCGACGATCTGCTCATCAACGCGGCCGACGAGGTGCTGATCCGTCAGGATCTCACGCTCACCGCGCTTGGAAAACGACCGGCCGACCGGCTGTTGACGGTCGGCCGTCTGCTCGATGTCCATAGCCGCACCTGGCTGCAGAACCAGGAAATC
>JAGWJK010000923.1 GCA_028865845.1 Rhizobiaceae bacterium | reverse complement strand
GATAGGTTGGAGACAGTTATCGTCATGGTCGGACGCTCCAGAAGGGGCACTCGGCCGGCGCCTTGAGCAACCGTCCGATCTCCTCGTCGAGGAAACACAGGGTCAAGGAAGCGCCGGCCATCTCCATCGAGGTGGTGTAACGGCCGACCAGCGATGTCGCGATCTCGATGCCGGCAGCGGCGAGCTGCTTGGCTGTGCGCCGATAGAGAATATAGAGTTCCTCAAGTGGCGTTGCGCCGAGACTGTTCACCAGTACCGAAACGCGATTGCCCGCTCCGACCGGCGCGTTCTCCAGCAGTCGCTCGACCATTTCATCGGCAAGGGTGTCGGTCGGCTTCATGCTATCCCTCCATATTCCCGGCTCGCCATGAATGCCCATGCCCATTTCGACATTGCCGTCGGGCAATTCGAAGGTCGGTCCGGCAGCACCCGGCACCGTGCAGGGCGCCAAGGCAAAACCAAGTGTGCGGGTGCTTTCGACGGTGCGGCGGGCCACTTCGGTGACGTCGCCGAGATTGCCGCCTGCATCCGCTGCGGCACCCGCAGCCTTGTAAGCATAGACGATGCCGGCAACACCACGCCGGCGCCCGATCTGGTCCGTCCCGGCGCTGGCGATATCGTCGGTACCAAGCACCGTTGCCGTCTCGATGCCTTCCATGTCAGCCATTTCGCAGGCCATGTCGAAGTTCATTCGGTCACCGCCGTAATTGCCGTAAAGGCAGAGAACGCCCTTGCCGGTGTTAGCGACGGCAATGGCCTCGCTGCAGGAGGCGACATTCGGGCCCTCGAAGACATTGCCGACGGAGCAAGCATCCAGCAGCCCCGGACCGACATAGCCGGTAAAGAGCGGCAGATGGCCCGAACCACCACCAGAGACGATTCCCACCTTGTCGGCCTTAGGGCCGTCTGTGCGGCGGATCACGCGCCCGCCGGCGCCATGGCGCGCCAGCGACGGGTGGGCGAGAACCAGGCCGTCCAGCATCTCGTCGACATAGTCGCGAGGGTCATTCATCAGTTTACTCAAGTCTTATCCTCACATGCTCGGCGGTCTGCGGACCGGGCTCAACTGTCGCGGCTACATCAGATGCCTGTCGGGCGAATACTGGCGGATCGGAGCGCCATCCAGGAAGGCCAGAATGTTCTCGACGCTGTTGCGATAGAATACCTGGTACATTTCGCGCGTGCCGTATCCGACATGCGGCGTCAGGACGACGTTCGGAGCGCTGCGCAGAGGGTGATTGGGCGGCAGCGGCTCCTCGCTGAAGACATCGATTGCTGCCTGAATGCGCCGGTCGCGAAGCGCATCGAGCAAGGGCTGCTCATCGATCAGGGGCGCGCGCGATGTGTTGACCAGAATGGCGCCAGCGCGCATCAGCGATAATTGCGTCCGGCCGACGATCTTTTCCGTCTCCGGCGAAAGGACGAGATGGAGCGAGACGATATCGGCTCGGCCAAAGAGATCGTCGATGGATACGGCTTCAACGCCTGCAGCTTCGGCCTTCTCGGCGGTCATGCTGCGGCTCCAGGCAATCACATTCATGCCGAGCGCCCGGCAATATGTCGCCACATGGCCGCCGATCAGACCGAGACCGAGTACGCCGAGTGTCTTGCCGGCCAGGCGAAAACCGGGCTGCACGTTTTCGAGGAAGGAACCGCCCTTGATCGAGGCGTCGCCTTCCGGAATCCGCCGGACGGCCGAGAGCATGAGAGCCAGCGCGTGTTCGGCCGTATCCTGGCCGTCTTCGCCGCCACCGGTGATCGAGACAGTGATGCCACGCCGCAGCATCTCGTCGAGACCGCGCGCGCGCCGGCCGGTCATGTTGAAGAATTTGAGGCGCGGCAGGCGGGCGATGACATCGTTGGAAAAGGCGGTGCGTTCGCGCATCGCCAGGATGACGTCGAAATCGGCAAGCGCCGCAACCACCTCATCCGCGTTCGCGAAAGGCTGGTGGAAGAACACCACCTCCGCCCGCGCCTTAAGCGCCGTCCAATCGGTGCTTTTTTCGGCGATACGCTGCCAGTCGTCCAGCACCGCTACCCGTATTTGCGGACGAGCCTCAGGCCCCCCGCTATAATGAACATTATGCGAAGCCATTGATTATCCTCAATTATTATATCAGGCCGATCGACAGCCAGGGCACGAGCGCGATGATCACCACGCCGACGGCGAGGATTGCGAGATACGGCCAGAGATGGCGCATCGCTTGATTGGGATCTGCGCCACCGATGGCGCAGGTAATGTAAAAACCGACGCCGAAAGGCGGTGTGAAAAGGCCGAGGCTCATCGCCAGGATCGCGACGATCGCATAGTAGATGTCGTTGATCCCGAGACCTTGCGCGATCGGGAACATCAGCGGTCCGAACAGCACGATCGCCGGCAGGCCTTCGAGCACGCTCCCGAGAATAGCGAAGAGCAATATCGAGAGCGCCATGAAGGTCGGCACGCCGCCCGGCACCGCAGCAATAGCGTCAGCCAGCGTCTGCGAGAAACCGGATTGGGTGATCGCCCAGGCCATTCCGGTCGCCGCGCCGGTTACGAAAAGAATGGCGCCCGAGAGCGATGCGGTCGCCGCCAGCATGGGAAACAGCCGCTTCCATTCGAACTGCCGGTAAAGCAGGAGGCCGACGAGGAGCGTGTAGACGACGCCGACCGTCGAAACCTCGGTGGCCGTGGCGACACCTTCGACGACGGCGCTGCGGATGACGAAGGGCAGCAGCAACGCCGGAAGGGCGACGAAAAAACTCT
>JAGWJK010000922.1 GCA_028865845.1 Rhizobiaceae bacterium | reverse complement strand
CAGGTGGCGCAATAGAAGGACGACCGCCCCGCCTGGACCACGCGTGCGACCGTACCGCCGCAGCCGGGCGTGCGGCAAGCCTGCGCTTCACGATCGTAGACGGAAAAGGAGTGCTGGAAATAGCCGAGCGAACCATCGGTCTGGATATGATCGCGTAGCGACGATCCGCCGGCCGCAATCGCATCGGCGATCACCTCCCTGACGGCATCGACCAAGCGCAGCAGTTCTCCCGTCGGCGCTCCTTTTTCCGTCACCAGCGAGCCGGCGGCGCGCAGCGGCGACAGATGCGATCGCCACAGCGCCTCGCAGACATAGATGTTGCCGAGACCGGCAATGTTCTTCTGGTCGAGCAGCGCGCTCTTCAGCGGCTGCGCCTTTCCTTCGAAACGCTCTGCTAGATAGTCGGCGCTCAACTCGTTTCCGGTCGGCTCCGGACCGAGGTCGCGAAAGGACGGGTGGCTGGCAAGATCGGCTCGCCTGGCAAGATCCATGAAGCCGAAACGGCGCGGGTCGTTATAGATGACGCGCGTCCTGCCCTTCTCTCCGGCCAGATGGAAGATGACGTGATCGTGCTTCTCATCCTTGGAACGGGGATGGTGGAATTCACCCGGCGTTTCGGACGCCACATCGTTCTCGATGCGGAAGGAACCGGACATGCCGAGATGCGAGATGATCGTCATGCCGTCATCGAGATCGATCAGCAGGTATTTCGCCCGCCGCGACAGCGACGTGATGCCGCGGCCGGAAACGAGGCGGGAGAACTCCGATGGAAAAGGAAAGCGCAGATCATTGCGGCGAAGCTCCAGCTCGGCAAGCAACGCCCCTTCCATCGAGGGTGCAAGCCCCCTTCTCACGGTTTCGACCTCTGGTAATTCAGGCATTTTGATCCATCTTTATGTTTCAACCGCTTATGATCTGAGCTATAGCCCAGGGCAATCGCGCTGCTGTTGAGATAGCGTGACGAAGCCGACTTCGCTATGGTCAGCGCGCGTTTTATATATGGAGTTGAGCTGATGGCAGAAAGCCGCACCTCCGCCGATGGCGGCATGGAAACATCCTATGGCTTCCGCGATGTAGCGGATGGCGAGAAGCAGGGTCTCGTCAACGAGGTGTTCCACAAGGTTGCCAAGCGCTACGACATCATGAACGACGTCATGTCCATGGGCCTGCACCGAGCCTGGAAGGACGCGATGATTTCGACGCTCAATCCGCGCAAGGATCCGGCCTACAAGGTGCTCGACGTTGCCGGCGGTACCGGCGACATCGCCTTCCGGATCGTCGAAGCCTCGAACCGTCTGGCGCATGCAACCGTGCTCGATATCAACGGCTCGATGCTCGGCGTTGGCGCGGAACGCGCGGCGAAGAAGAAGCTCACCGACAATCTCACCTTCGTCGAGGCAAATGCCGAAGAGCTGCCGCTGGAATCCAACAGCTTCGATGCCTATACGATCGCCTTCGGCATCCGCAACGTGCCGCATATCGATGTGGCACTGAAGGAAGCCTATCGCGTGCTGAAGCGTGGCGGCCGGCTGCTGGTGCTGGAATTTTCCGAAGTCGATCTGCCGCTTCTCGATCGGGTGTACGAAGCCTGGTCGTTCAATGCCATTCCGCAGTTCGGAAAGGCGATCACCGGCGATGCCGAACCCTATCAGTATCTGGTGGAATCGATCCGCAAATTCCCGAACCAGGAAGATTTTGCGACCATGATCCGCCAGGCCGGGTTCGCGCGGGTCAGCTACACCAATTATACCGGCGGGATCGCCGCCCTGCACTCCGGCTGGAAGCTCTGACGGATGATACCGAACAGTGTGAAGCCGTTGCCGGCTGGCGTCGCGCGAGGCCCTGAGGCCCGATGAGTGCTTTCAGCGCATATTTCGGTCTTGTCCGGGTCGGCTGGGTGCTGGTGCGCGAAGGCGTCGTCATCGCCCTACCCTCTGAAGGCCTGCCGCCATCCGTCAGTCTGGCGAAATCCTTCGTCGGCATCTTCGCGCGCAAGCGTGCCAAGAGCCAGGCCCGCAGCGACCGTCTCGCCAAGGCCGTCGAACGTCTCGGGCCATCCTATGTGAAGATCGGCCAGTTTCTGGCGACACGGCCGGATGTCGTCGGCGTCGACATGGCGAACGACCTCTCCGGCCTGCAGGACCGCATGGCGTTTTTCCCGCATGCGGCAGCCAAATCTGCGATCGAGGGCTCGCTCGGCCGTCCCCTCGACGATCTCTATGTAAGCTTTGGCGAACCCATCGCTGCGGCGTCTATCGCGCAGGTGCACCCGGCGGAAGTGCAGACATCAGAGGGCCGCAAGCGCGTCGCCGTCAAAGTGGTGCGCCCGGGCGTGCGCCAGCGTTTCGTCAACGACATCAAGGCGATGTATCTCGTCGCCGGTTTGCAGGAACGCTTCATGCCGTCGAGCCGGCGCCTGCGGCCGGTCGAGGTGACGCGAACGCTCGAGCAGACGACCAAGGTCGAGATGGACTTGCGGCTGGAAGCGGCAGCACTTTCCGAGATCGCCGAGAACACCGAGAAGGATAAGGGTTTCCGCGTACCTAAGGTCGACTGGGAACGCACCGGCCGCGATGTCATCACCATGGAGTGGATCGACGGCATCAAGATGTCCGATGTCGGGGCATTGAAAGAAGCCGGCCACGATCTCGATGCGCTTGCCGATACGCTGATCCAATCTTTTCTTCGCCATACACTGCGCGACGGCTTCTTTCATGCCGACATGCATCCGGGCAACCTTTTCGTCGAT
>JAGWJK010000921.1 GCA_028865845.1 Rhizobiaceae bacterium | reverse complement strand
TCCATGTTTTTGATCCCAAGATAGTCGAGGACCTTCTCGACCGGGGCGCCGTTGACGAATGGCGGGTGGAAGACGCCGAGGCCAAGGCGGAAAAGAGACAGCGAGCCGCCTATCAGGCGAAGCTCACGCGTTCGCTGAAGAAGGCTAAGAAGACCAAGAAGATAGATGGAGAACAACCGGACGGTACATCTTCAAATCTTCGCGGTTGGGACGAGTTCGATGTGGACGGCCTTCTTCGATAAGCCATCGATCCCATTCGGTTCTGCCGGAAATTCCCGCTCTTCACTTGCCGCTCGGCTTCAGTCGTACCAGCTTGGTCGTCGCGATGGCCTCGGCCTGACGCTCAAGCAGGCGGGAAAATGGGGATTTGCGATGGGGGTCGAAGACGACCCACTACCGCTATCCAACTTGGAGCCTCTTTGAACCCTTCACCGCCGACCTTATACGGACAAGCCGCTGAGTGACGGTCTTGTAGTGGATGCCTAGTGCCTCAGCGACCTTGGTTGCCACGGGGCAAATGGTCGACTTCCAGCTCAGCACGATCCTCGTCACATGCCTGTCGTGAACGCTACCTATTTTACACATCGGTAGCAAACGCAACATCGGCGAGGATCGCATGGCTGAAGTGCAGGCGGAGAGAATTTCCTTCGACGTCCGCGTGGAGACCGCTCTCGAGCGCCTCGCGCCCGCCGAGGCGCGGATGGCCCGCTTCTTCTCCGACCAGAAGCAGGCTGTCCTCCTGGGCTCGGCGGCACAGATCGCCGAGGCTGCGGGCGCCAGCGATGCAACGGTCGTGCGCACGGCCCGCGCTCTCGGATATGAAGGTCTTTCATCGCTCCGCGAGGACCTCGTCGCCGAACTGACCGGAGCGCATTCGCCGAGCCGGCTGCTAAAGCGGACCCTTGACGAGATCGGCGACGGCGCTTCGCAAGTGCTTGATCATGTCGTCGCCCTGCAGGAGGGAGCACTCTCGGCACTTAGACGCGCCGACTTTGCCGAGCACTTCGGTCGAGCACTTGACCTCCTGGCAGCCGCGGATTGCCGGCATGTCTTCGGGATCGGACCTTCGGGGGCTCTGGCGGACTATGCGTGCCTGCAGTTCAATCGTATCGGGCTCCGCAGCCTGGCGATAACGCAAAGCGGCGTCGGCCTTGCCGACCGCCTGTTGTTGATGAGACCCGGCGACGCCGTCGTGATGATGGCCTACGCTCCGCTCTATCGCGAGGTCAGTGCCGTATTGGAACGAGCGGAAGCGCAACGCATCCCGGTCGTCTTGATCAGCGACAGCCTCGGTCCGTTCGTCGGCGGACAAGTCGCCGAGATCCTCTCGGTGCCGCGCGGCAGGGCCGACCACCTGGCTCTGCACGGCGGTACGATGGTGCTGATCGAGGCGCTGGTCCTTGGCCTCGCGGCCCGCGATCGCGACCGGTCCATCGATTCTCTCGACGATCTCAGCACCATGCGGGGCTCGATCGACAAGAACTGGCTGAAGCGTGGAACGCGTAAGCCCAAAGCCTGATTGCCAACAGCATCATTCACCACATCTCCCACCTTCGTCACAACGGAAAATCCCGATGAGCAACCGCCACCTGATTGCCCTTCCCCTCCTCCTCTCGGCCGTCGCCTTCACCGCCCCGGCCCATGCCGCGGATTTGGTCCTTTACGACGCCCTCGATTTTGCCGGCCATGTCGCCGAGGCATTCACCAAGGCGACCGGCGTCACCGTCGATGTTGTGGAGCCGGGCTCGACCGGCGAGACTCTTGGCAAGATCGCGGCCGAAGGGGCCAATCCACAATTCGATATCGTCTGGCTGGACGGGTCCGCCGTGTTCGAACGGATGCTGCAGGACAAGGTCGTTCAACCGATCCCCGCTGAGGCCCTCGGCGCGGTAGCCTTCAACGACCTTGGCAAGACGCTGGTGCCTACAGATCGCTCCTTCCTGCCGACCGGCGCGAGTACGACCGCGATCGAAGTCAACACCAAGAAGGTCGATGCCGCCGACATTCCGAAATCGTGGACCGATCTTGCGAAATTTGCCGGCACCGTCGCAGCCAAGGATCCGAACCTGTCCGGTCCGGCCTATCAGTGGCTCGCCGGCTATTTCCAGACAAACGGTCTGGATGAGGGCAAGGCGCTTCTTGAAAAGGCGCTGACCAACAAGACAATTTCCGGCCTGTCGAGCGGCGGAAAAATCAACAAGGCCGTGCTGACCGGCGACGCCAAGGTCGGCGTCAACCAGGACAGCGCGATCATCGCGGAGATGGTCTCCGGTGAGCCGGTCATTGCCGTCTATCCGTCCGAAGGCTCCGTAGCGCTGCCGCAAGGCCTCGGCATCGGCGCAAACAGCCAGCACATGGAAGCCGTTAAGAAGTTCATCGCCTTCATCACCAGCCCCGAAGGCCAGGCAGCGATGAAGGACGGCGACGACACCGACTTCTTCTTCATTCCGGTGCTGAAGGGCGTCGAAGCGAAGAAGGGCCGCAAGACGGATATTCCCTTCGTCGTCCTCGACGACAAGGCCGCTTCGGCCCATGAGACGGAGTGGAAGCAATGGTATCGCCAGAACTTCGTGCAATGATCGCGGCGATGCTCTGGACCTGCCGCCGATGATGCTGACCCAAACAACAGGCACTG
The DNA here is from genome assembly GCA_028865845.1 of Rhizobiaceae bacterium. Lineage (GTDB taxonomy): Bacteria > Pseudomonadota > Alphaproteobacteria > Rhizobiales > Rhizobiaceae > Rhizobium. The sequence continues at coordinate 115 of JAGWJK010000921.1, read as the reverse complement.
CGAGCCCAACTCGCGGTGCAAAGTCATCCGTCTCAGGCCGGCGCCTATGGCGCGCGATAATGCAGCTTGCCGGCGGAATTCCGATCTACGCTCTGTTTCTGCTCCTGATCGGCCT
>JAGWJK010000028.1 GCA_028865845.1 Rhizobiaceae bacterium | reverse complement strand
CTACAGCGGTGGAAATGGCGTCAGCTACTCGGGCTTTGTCGGCAGTGACAGTGTATCTTCGCTCGGCGGTACGCTGACTTACGGTGGAACAGCACAGGGTGCGGTGAATGCTGGGTCGTACGGCATCGGTGCCTCTGGCCTTACTTCCGGCAACTACACCATCACTTATGTCGGCGGCGACCTGACAGTGAACAAGGCCGCTCTGACCGTTACGGCAAACGATGCCTCCAAGACCTATGACGGCCTCGCCTACAGCGGCGGCAACGGCGTCGGCTATTCCGGCTTCGTCGGAAGCGATGACGCCTCCTCGTTAGGTGGCACATTAAGCTATAGCGGCACGGCGCAAGGCGCAGTGAACGCAGGCAGCTACGGTATCGCCGCCTCGGGTCTCACTTCCGGCAACTACACCATCACCTATGTCGCGGGCGACCTGACCGTGAACAAGGCCGTTCTCACGGTCACGGCGAATGATGCTTCCAAGACTTACGACGGCGTTGCCTACAGCGGCGGCAGCGGCGTCAGCTACTCCGGCTTTGTCGGCAGCGACAGCGTATCTTCGCTCGGTGGCGCGCTCAGCTACGGCGGCACGGCACAGGGCGCGCTGAATGCGGGAAGCTATGGCATCAGTGCTTCGGGCCTCACCTCCGGCAACTACACCATCACCTATGTCGATGGTGGCCTGACGGTGAACAAGGCCGCCCTGACGGTCACGGCGAATGACGCCTTCAAGACTTACGACGGTGCTGCCTACAGCGGCGGCAACGGCGTCAGCTACTCGAGCTTTGTCGGCAGTGACAGTATATCTTCGCTCGGCGGTACGCTGACTTACGGTGGAACAGCACAGGGTGCGGTGAATGCTGGGTCGTACGGCATCAGCGCCTCGGGCCTGACCTCGGGCAATTACACCATTACCTATGTCGATGGTGACCTGACCATTCTGCCTGGCGAATCGTCGCCGGTCCCGGCTTACAACTTGCCGCGGTTCGTGGAAGGCGCGGCCGAGCAGATGGGGATCGGACAGCCACAGCCGTTCTTGCCGGCGCAGACGCATTCGCTCGTTGTCAAGTGCACGCCGGCCGACGTCCTCATGCGTGGTTGCGCTGCATTGCCCTATCCGGCTCATCTGCCCCTCGGGCCATTCCTGACAGTTGGAGAACTCTAGTGTCTAGCTCGTCCCTGCGTCTGTCCGTCCTCGGGGTCGGTTTGCTGTACACTCTTGGTGCCCATGCCCAGAGCCTGCCGCTTGAGCGTAACCTGCCGCCGCAGGTGGCAAGGCCTTCGAGCGCAGTCACAATCGGCACTTCTCCCGTCGGCAATGCCAGCCCGGCGGCGCTCGGAATAAACCTTCGCGCCGTGCGCCTCATCGGGCGGACGGAACCAGTGGCGGAGCGTTCGGGAGCCGCCGTCAGCATCGGCGGCATCGGCATAGGCCAGGTGCCGGAGGCGCAGCTGCAGGCCGCCATCCGCCCCTTCGTCGGCAAGCCGCTTTCGATGGCGCTGATTGCGGATATCCAGTCCAGCATCGCCGGCGTCTACAAGAAAGAAGGGTACCCCTTCGTCTCCGTCACCATTCCGCCGCAGGAAATCACGTCTGGCGTACTCAATCTGCGTGTGGTCGAGTTCGGTTTCGGCGCGGTCAAGACCCGCGGCGGCAGCGAAGCCGATGCGGCCGCGGCCAAGGCGCAGATCCGCGCCGTCGAGGGCGGTAGGATCGAGACAGCAAGCGTTAACGAAGACCTTCGCTGGCTCAACCGCTACCCCTATGCAAAAACCCAGGGCATCTTCTCTCCCGGCGACGGCGTCGGCCAGTCCGACCTGACGCTCGACATTACCTCACAGAAGCCATGGCAGGTATTTACGGGCTACGCCAATACCGGCACCCCGGGAACCGATCGCGACCGCATCTTCTTCGGTGCCGGCTTCGGCCTGCCCTGGCTGAACGATGCCTATGGTTCCTGGCAGACGACGGGATCCCCCAACTTGTTCGATGATCTTGACCGGCTGTTCCTGACCGGTGACGGCAGGGCGGATTATCTCAGCCACTCCGCCCGCTTCGTGCTGCCGACGCTGCCGCGTCAGGCGATCGAGATCAGCCCCAGTTTCGTCGCGACCAGGCAACATCAGGATCTTTTCACCTTCGACAACAACGTCTTTGAGTTGCCGGTCTATTATCGCTCGGCGGTTTCGAATTTCGTGCCTGGCGCCTATGACGGCGATGTTTCCCTCGGTTTCGAGTTCAAATCGGCTGAAAGATCCACGTCCTATTCGGGCATCAAGCTTGGATCGGCCCGCGCCGACATCTTCCAGTTCGGTCTCGGATGGGACGATACACTGAGCGATCGGCTGGGCACGACCTCGATCAGCCTGATGACTAGGTTCAATCCGGGCGGGATCGTCTCGGACAACGGTGACGACGACTGGAATACCTATTCCAACGGTCGCGTGGACAACGCAACCTACGCCTATCTCAACGGTACCGTCGACCGCGACACCGATCTCAGCCATGGCCTGTCGCTGCACAATGAGCTGAATTTCCAGCTTGCTAGCACCGCTTTGCCGGATACCGAACAGATGACGCTCGGCGGTCTTTATGCGGTGCGCGGCTATAATCTCAACAATGCACCGGTCGATAATGGTCTTGTCCTGCGCAACGAACTGCATTTCAACACCATCGCACTCGGGCCGAAGGGAACGCTGTCGCCCTTCGCGCTGCTTGATGCCGGTGTCGGCCGCGATATCGGTCTCGATCACAATTCGGCGCTCGCAGGCGTCGGCGCCGGCTTCGACGTCAACCTTCAAAATCACCTGACGATGAACCTCACCGCTGCCTTCGCGCTCGCCAATGCCGGCGACCAGAAGGCCGGAGACTTCAATCTCAATGTCCGGATATTCGCGTCGTACTGAGTGATGATGGCGAAGGAGGAGAGTGGTTGCTCCCCTCGAGCCGGCCGCATTGGTTATACTTGAAAGACGGCGGCATCGAGTTGTGCCGCCGCCAGGAAATTGGCACGTAACACGACTGCGATGGGCGCGGAAGTCTTGCGCCGTCTCATATGGCCGCAGCCGGATACTTAATCGCCGTACATGGTCACGGCTGCCTCGACGCCGCCCGAAAAGAGGCGCTGATGCATCAGACAGGCCGCGCCGTAAGCAGCGCCTTCGCCACCTCTGTCGGACACTTCGATCCGTGGCTTGTGCAGGCCCTGAAACAGCGCGCTTTCCAAATACCTGTCAACCGAGGTCGAAACGAAACGGTAAAGCGGCGCAACCGAGCCACCCAGAACGATCAGCTCGGGATCGAAGAACTTCACGAGTTGCGCGAGGCCATAGCTCAGGGTGTCAGCCCACGCATCCGCGGTCCTGCTTGCCGCAGGCTCGTTCGCAGACAGCGCTTGGATTAGATGGTCGATATCGCGCTTGCCGCCGAGCTCCTCGTAAAAATCGAGAACCGCATCCTTACCGATTTGGGTTTCCAGCTCTCCTGATACGCCTCGGCGCGCCGGACGTTGCGATGAGGAAAGCGAAAGATGCCCGAATTCGCCGGCAAATCCATGGGCGCCGCGAAACAACCGGCCGCCGATGACGATGGCGCCGCCGACGCCATTTTCTATATTCAGATAAAGCGTCGGCGCGTGGCGGGCGGTGCCGGCAATGTAGCTCTCGCCGATCGCGAAGGCGTTGGCATCGTTTTCCGTCGCGACCTCGACGCTGAAGGGCAGCTTCTCCTGAAGCAGGCGCGTAACCGGCACGTTGCGCCAGCCAAGCATGGGCGCATTGCGCACGACGCCGTCCGTATCCAGAAGACCCGGCAGGGTCAGACAGACCCCTCGCAATTGAGGCACCTGCTTTGGCGAGACAATTTCCGCGGCGATCTCCGCGGCGCGCGCGACGACCTCTGCCGGTGGCAGTGAGGTGCTGTCGAACGGCATGGTTCTATGCGCGACGATGTTCGCCGACAGGTCGATCAGCACGGCGGCAAGGCGATCGATGCCGATTTCCACGCCGAGAAAAAATGCACCGTCGTCCGATAGCTTGACCAGGATTCCCGGTCGCCCGGTACGGCCCTCGTCGGCAGGGCGGATCGTCTCCGCACCCTCGCTCACAAGCCCCTGCGAGATCAGCGATGCGACGATGTTGCCAATCGAGGATCGGTTAAGACCAACTCTGCGCGCAAGGTCGGCGCGGCTCATGCCGCCCCTGTAGAACAAAACGTTCAGAGCGTCGATCTCGTTGCGAAGCCGTATCGTCTGCGGTTTGTTCATCTGGCTTTCCGGTTAAAGGGAGGGTGCCCTGGGGCACCCTCCTGGTTGCACTTATTTCGACGCCAGGATGTTATCGACATTCGCCGAGGTCACCGCAAGCCAGGGCACGTAGTAGTGCTGGTCTTTGCCGCCATCCCAGGCAAGCTTGCCGCCGTTCGCATCCCAAACGGCCGCGCGCGGCTTGTAGCTGTCACCCAAAAGCTTGTGGAGCGCGAGATCAATCGCGCCCTGCGCCTGGCCGCTGGCATCCTGCAGGATGGACATCTCCTGCTCGCCGCGCTTGACGGCCTGCAATGCGTCCTTGATGCCGTCGACACCCGCAACCGGGATCTTCTTCGGATCGATACCCTGGTTGCGGATACCTTCGATGGCACCGACCGCCATTTCGTCGTTTTCCGCCAACACGCCCTGGATTGCATCGCCATGCGAAGTCAGGAAGTTCTCCATCAGCGTGATCGCTTCGGCACGCGACCAGTTTGCCGTGTTCTGCTCAAGCAGGGAAACGCCGGGGTTCTGCTTCAGCACCTTGTTGATGCCTTCAAGACGCTGCACCTGGGCGGATTGGCCGAGCATGCCTTCGAGGAGAACGATCTTGGCATCCTTGCCAACCTTGTCGATCACCGCATGGGCGAGCATCTCGCCGGCTTCTTCATCATTCGAGTTGATGTAGGCGTCGTAGAGTTCCGGCTTGGAGACAACGGTGTTGGACCCGAAGACCGGGATGCCCGCAGCCTTCGCACGCTCGATCGGGTCATTGCCGGCGTCGATGTCGACCGGAATGAAGATGATAGCATCGTATTTCTCGGTGATGGCGGTATCGAAGAGGTTCGACTGCGTCAGCACGTCCTGACGTCCGTCAAGGATGGTCAATGTCGCGGTACCATCGGCGAGAGCCGGATGCGCCTTGGCGGCATCGGCCCACAGAACGTTGTATTCAGTGTTCAAGCTCTGCACGATTGCTGCGATCTTCAGCGTCTTTGCATAGGCTGGAGCGCCGGTAAAGGCGGTGCCCATCAGGCAAAGGACGGTCGTCGCGCCCAGAAGGGCACGTCTTGTAATGCTCATTTTGGATTCCTCCGCTTATGGCGCGGCGCCCTGCCGCGCCTTCCGATTACTATTCGCCCCGGCTTCTGGAGCGATCGATCAACACCGCAAGGACAATGATCGAACCCTTGATGATCTGCTGGTAGTACGAAGACACACTCATCAGATCGAGACCGTTGCTGATCATGCCAATGATCAGCACACCCACCAGCGTGTAGCCAATGCGGCCGACGCCTCCTGTGAGACTTGTTCCGCCGATGACCACCGCAGCGATGGCATCGAGCTCGTAACCGATGCCGGCCTGCGGCAGCGCCGACGTCGTGCGGGCAGTGAGCATGACGCCGGCAAGACCTGCGAGTGCACCCATGATTACGTAGACGGAGAACATGATGCCCGATGTATTAATGCCGCTGGTCTTGGCGCTGCGCGGATTGCCGCCGACGGCGTAGACCCGGCGTCCATAGATCGAGTAACGAAGAATGATCGCTGCGATGGCAAACACAATCGCGAAGATGATGACCGGTACGGGAATGCCGAGAACCATGCCTTGACCGAGCCAACGGAATTCGGGGCTGAGGTTTGGAATAGGGCGGCCGCCGCTGTAGAGCAGGGTGCCACCGCGGGCGACGCTCAGCATGCCGAGGGTCGTCACGAATGCCGGCACCCTGAAGTGGGCAATGACCGTACCGTTCACCCCACCGCAGACAGCGCCAACAAGGATGCCGGCAAGGACGGCGATCAGTGGGTTGAACGGATCGGTTCCCGTCACGAGGCTCGCCGCTACGGCACCGGCGAGCGCCAGGACCGAACCGATCGACAGGTCGATGCCGGCTGTCAGGATGACGAAGGTCATGCCGACGGCAAGGACGCCGTTGATCGACACCTGCCTTAAGACGTTCAGAAGATTGTTTGCCGACAGGAAATTCGGCGATGCGATCGACAGCACGACGAACAGCAGGACGAACGAGATGACGATGCCGTAGCGGCTGATCAGCGCGCCGACATTCATCTCTCGTTTCATGACATCTGTGGAATTCATGGGGGTCTCCTCCACGGCCTGGTGCATTTCTACGATGCCAGGTGGACTAAGGTTTCCTGGGTGGCGTCCGGTCCGGACACCTCGCCGGCGATACGGCCGCGCTGGAACACGACGATGCGGTCAGCGTTGCCGAGGATTTCGGAGATTTCGGATGAGATCATCAGCACGGCGTTGCCGGCTCTCACGAAGCTCTCGAGGAAGGCGTAGATCTCGCGTTTCGCACCCTCGTCGACGCCGCGCGTGGGCTCGTCGCAGATCAGCACTCGCGGATTGGTGTCGACGCAACGCGCAAGAACAACCTTCTGCTGATTGCCGCCGCTCAAGGATTGCACCGGCAGATCGGGCGATGCCGTCTTGATGGAGAACCGCTTGATATGGTCGCGAACGCTCTTTGCTTCCTCGCTGCCGTCCATGAACCCTTTGCGGGCATAGTGCGGCAGGTTGGCGACGGTGATGTTGTGCGCGACAGAGGCAGTCAACGACAGGCCCGTCTGCTTGCGGTCCTCGGTCACGAGCGAGATCCCGGCGCGAATGGAGTCTGCCGGTGTCTTTATCTCGGTCGGCTTGCCTTCGATCAAAATCTCGCCGGCATCGCGCGGCTCGGTCCCGTACAACGCGTTGACGAACTCGCTGCGTCCGGATCCGAGAAGCCCATAAAGACCGACGATTTCGCCGGGATGCAAGGTCACCTCGATGTCGCTGAACTTGCCCTTCGACGAGAAGCCGCGCGCCTGCAGAAGCGGCTTTGCGCCCTCGAAAGACTTGGCTTCCCTTCTGTGGTCGAGCAGGTCGCGCCCGACGATCGAGCGGATCAAACCCTTGCGGTCAATCTCGGATACGGCGCCGCCGCCGACAAAGCGACCATCGCGGAAGACGGTGTAGTCGTCGGCGATTTCGAAGATCTCAGTCAATCGATGCGAGACGTAGATGATACCGACGCCCTCGGCGGTCAGTGTCCTGATGGCGTCGAACAGCATCTGCGTTTCGCGCTCGCCGATCGCCGACGTCGGTTCGTCCATGATCAGGATTTCGCTGCGACGGCTGATCGCCTTGGTGATTTCGACAAGCTGCGACTGCGCAACGGAAAGGTCACGCAGTCGCGCCCGCGCGGGGATGTTGAACTTCAGGCGCGCCAGGATTTCCTCGGCTTCCGCCACCATGCGCCGATCGTCGACGAAGAACCGGCCGCGACGTTGCTCGCGACCCAGGTAGAGGTTCTCCGCGACGGTCATGTCTAGAAAGGGGCTGAGCTCCTGCGTGATGATGGCGACGCCGCCATCCAATGCCTCGGCGGGAGATTGGAAGTCCACCTCCCGTCCCTTGATCGAAACCGTGCCGGAGTCTCTCCGGAGCATTCCCATCAGGATTCCGAGAAAGGTGGACTTGCCGGCACCGTTGCCGCCGCAGAGCGCGTTTACCGTCCCGGAACGCAAAGCAATCCGTCCATCGACGAGCGCCGGAATCCTGTTGAAACTCTTGGCGAGGTCGGCGGCCGCCAACAGCAGGGGCGCTGTGCCCACTCGGTCTGTGCCGTGCGGTGCCCCCTGTATTTCCCTGTTTGAAGTCATGCCTTTCCTCCCGCAAGCACGGTTCCGCACAAACGGGATCCGTCTTCAGTCATTCGTCTCATCGATTTTTAGAGTTTCGCTGCGGCGAACATCATTGCGTTCCACCGCTCTGCTCCTCGGATCGCCGGCCATCGACCGTCGTTCCTTCCTCCAATTTCTATTTGTATGTTGTCACAACAAACAAACAAGTCAACAAAATTTTGCTCATCTCGGTCGTTTTCCGTGCGGTTTGGCGGACGATATGAAACGCACTGTCGAGGTGACGCTCACCAGCAGGTGAAACCGGCATCGACATTGACGATAGAGCCGGTCATCAGGCTCGACGCACTCGATGCCAGGAAAAGAACGGCGCTCGCCACTTCCTCCGGTGTACCCATCCGGCCCAACGGCGTGTCCGCCAGCCAAATCGGAATTCGCTCGCGATTGGCTTCGACCGCCGCCACCATCGGCGTTTCGATATAGGTCGGCGCGACGGCATTGACCCGAACACCATGGTGCGCCCATTCGGCGGCCATGGACCGGGTGAGATGATGCACGGCCGCCTTCGATACGTTGTAGGGAGTCTGCGGCTGCGGCCGATTGCAGATGATCCCCGACATCGAGCCGAGATTGACGATGGCACCGCGCTTCATCGCCACCATGTGGCGGCCGAAGGCGCGGGAACACCAGAATACGCCGTTGACATTGACGTTCATCATACGGAGCCAATCGGCATCGCTGACATCTTCCGACGCAATGCCGCTCTGACCGATACCGGCATTATTCACCAGCACCGTTGCAGGCCGCCCGGCATCGGCAAGTTCCGTCGCGATCGCCTCCATGCGGGTGGAGTCGGTCACGTCGCCGAGCCGCAGTTCGATGTCGTAACCACTGTCGCGCAAGGACAACGCATCCGTGGCGTCGGCTTCGTTGCGCTCGATGACGACTACTGCAGCGCCAGCCTCCGCAAGCGCGGTCGCGCAGCAAAGACCGATCGCCCGGCCGCCGCCAGTGACCACGGCGCGTTCTCCGTCGAGGCGAAACTTCTCTTGATAGCTCATCGCCTGGCTCCTTAGATGTCGAATGCGCTCGGCAGGACCACGATATCGCGGATCGTGACATTGCGGGGGCGCGTCAGCATGAACATGATGGCATCCGCCACTTCCTTCGGTTCGATCAACGCGCCGGCCTCCTTGGCTTTGCGAAGATTTTCCTCCGGCCAGTCGGCGAGAAGCGCACTGATGACAGGCCCCGGCGAGACCGAACCGACGCGAACGCCGCTCTTCAAAAGCTGCCGGCGCATCGTCTGGACGAAGCAATGCATCGCCCATTTCGACGGGGAATAGACAGGCTCCCACGATACCGGAGCGTGCCCGGCGACCGAACTCGTGACGACGATGTCGCCGGTACCGCGTTCGATCATGTGCGGGATCACCGTGCGGACGTTCTTGATCACCACGTTGACATTCAGATTGAGCATCCGGTCGATCGCATCCAGATCGGCTTCCGCGAGATCACCGCCGATATAGGTGCCGGCATTTGCATGCAGAATATCCAGCTGGCCGGCCTTCGAAAGCACACGCTCGAGAAGCAACGCGCACTCCTCCGGTTTCAGAAGATCCATTTTCAAGGGTATCGCCCGCTCGCCGAGCCTTTCACAGACTGAATTCAGCGCCTTCTCGTCGCGATCGACCATAACCACCGTCGCTCCGGCGCCGATTATCGCCTCGGTTGTGGCAAGACCGATACCAGACGCCGCGCCAGTGATCGCGGCGACCTTCCCTTTCAATTCGTTCATCGTCTCCTCCTCCTGTTTCAGGCTCCTATTTTCCGGTGCCGCAGGCCGCATGATAATCGGCCAGGCTTCTCGTGACCCGCCAGATCAGGACCTCCTCCGGATCCAGCGGCTTGTCGGCGAATGCTTCGGCGGCAGGCATATGCTGCCAGAACAACGGAAGCGGCACGGATTTGCCGCGCAGCGCATCATAGAGCTTTACGACCGCGCCCTGAACCTCTTCGGACGCCCAGTAGTAGCGGATACGGTCGGATAGCGAATAATGCCGAAGCCAGCGTTGCTCGCCTTCATCGCCGTGATAGTGGCGGCTCCAGTTGTCGGGCTTTGCGAGCATCAAGGCCTCCATCGCCGCGTAGAGCGGGCGCTGCCCATAACCCGGCACGAAATCGGAGGCAATCACATCCAACCCGTAAAGCGCTTCCCGGAGCACAAAGGTCAGTTCCGGGCCGACCTTGAGGATGGGAAAGCCGTCCTCGACCAAGCCGCGCAAAGGACCTCGGCCCTGGTAGTCGGTGGAATGTGCTTCGAATACGAACTGCGGTTCTACCGTCAGCACCTGCCTCAGGGCATCGATCTTGCTGCGATCATAAAAGATGACGTTATGATTGCCGAATTCCACACCCGGCTGCACGACCAGCCCGATCGCGCGGCCGAAAGCAGCATCGAGGCCCGCTTCAGCAAATATCCGGCGATGAATATCGATCGTCTGTCTGGCAGCAGCTGCCGCTGTCGGTTCGATCGAGCTCAGGGCGTGGTCCGCACCACCGGGGGGCGGCACTTCCGTGCCGATCACGTAGACGGGCATACGGCCCCCTGCCCGCACAGCGGATGCCTCCGCAACCGCTGCCAGACGGGCGGCGCGATGGGCCGTGGTCTCGTCGTCGAGCGCAATCGGCTCTCCCTTGCAGCCCATGGAGGCGTCCAAGTGGATCTTTCTGAAACCGGCGTCGACATAAGCCGCAACCATCTTTTCGGCCTCGGCCATGGCCTCTTCCGCCGGGCGATCGCGCCAAGGGTTGGGGCCAAGGTGATCGCCGCCGAGAACGATGAGCTGTTCCGGGCAGCCTTCTTCCTTGGCAATACGTCGGACGAGAGCAGCAAAATCGCTGGGCGTCATGCCTGTATAGCCGCCCAGATGATTGACCTGATTGCAGGTGGCCTCGATCAGGACGGTGCTCGCATGCTCGCGTCCGTGCCGCAGCGCGGCGCGCAGCACGACGGGGTGAGCAGAACATACGGAGGTGATGCCCATCGGCCGTCCCTCGGCACGCAGTATGGCCAGTTCGTCGAGTCGTACCTGCATCACGCGCGCCTTTCCGTTGCGGAGATGAACGCGTCGAGTTCGCCGCGGGTACCCGCCCCCTCCATCGGACCGCGGACCGTGACGTTTCGAGCGCCGGCGGCGGCCGCATAGGTCAGGGCCTCCTCGGGCGACATGCCGAGACGGCGGCAGGTCAGATAAGCGCCGCCGAAGCAATCGCCGGCACCGGTCGGATCGACCTCTTCGACAGAGAAGGCCGATACATCGACACGAGCACCGTCTCGACTGAAATAGGTGGCGCCATCAGCACCGCGCTTGAGGACGACTTCCTTCACGCCCATCTGAAAAAGACGCTGGATGGCATTAGCCTCGCCTTCGATGCCGGCTGCACGCTCCAGTTCTTCGCCCGAAGGCAGAAGCAGATCCGCCATGGAAACGAGCTTCGCAAAGCGCTCTTCCGTGTCCTGATCGAGCTTCAGCTCCTTGCGGATGTTCGGATCGACCGAGATGCTGCCGCCTCGGGCTTTGACGATATAGACAGCCTTGTCGATGACGTCGCGTGCGCTTGGAACCGACAGCGCCGAACCCATGACATGCAGATGGCCGCAGCGTCCGATCAGATCGCTGACGGGCTTCGTCCAGCCGAAGCGGGCCGCCGCGGACTTGGCGATGTTATAGACGAAGTCCCTCGAGCCATCCTGCCGATAGCGGACGAAGGCGCTGCCAGTCGGATATTCGCCATCCACGGAAATTGCCGAGACATCGACGCCATCACGCTTCAGGCGCTCAACGTTGACACGGCCGAAATCATCGTCGCCGACGGCGCCGACCATGGCAGCACTTCCACCCAGGCGGCCGCATTGGGAAATGAAGATCGCCGGCGCACCGCTCGGAAACGGTCCAACCAACGGCTGAGCATCGAGAAATCCATCGCCCACCGTCGTGGCGACGATCTCGACAAGGATCTCTCCGACACACACGGTAGGACCCAATTGATCGGGAGCCAGTACTGATGCCATCGTAATTCTGCTTTCGATACCTGTTGTTGTCATGAGGTCGCGGACAGTCGCGATTGCGCGCCATCCTCGCCACCGAATTCCTCGTTCTCCAGCGAAAGGAAGCGCTGGTGAAGCATGCATGCGGCCCCGAAGGCCGAACCGAATTCGGCATCCTCGTCGACGACGATGTCCGGGTTCGGAAAGGGAACACTTTGACCTTCGGACATATGAACCGCCACGCGGGCGGCAACCATCGGATAAAGCGAAGCGACCGATCCTCCGAGGACGATCCGGTCCGGATCGATGAGACGGCAGGCCTGCAGCAGCGCATAGGCGAGATGACGCGACCATGTTTCGGCGATATTCACCGCCGCGGGAACCCGATCCCGGACATCGGTCAGGAAATCCTGGAGATCGGCCTCGCGCCGCCCGGTCGCCTCGCGATATCGCGCAATCAGCACCTCGCGCCCGATCAACTGCTCGAATTTCTGTCCGTCGCTTCCAGGCACGAGCGTATGGCCGATTTCGCCAGCCAGCCCGTGTCCTCCACGAAACAGTTTTCCATCGATCATGATGCCCCCACCGACGCCGGTCTCCATCAGAAGAAAGAGCGTTACCCCGGAGCTGCCGTGACGATAGCTGTCCCCAAGGGCGAAGGCATTGGCGTCATTTTCGATCGCTATCGGAACGTTGGTCGGAAACGCAGATCTCGCAATCGCCTTCAACGGCACATCACGCCAACCGATGATCGGCGCTATGCTGACGAACCCACCCTGCCCGATATGGGCGGGCGTTGAAATGCCGAGACCCTTGCAGCGTTCCACCATATCCTTGCTCATCGCGCCAAGTATCAGGTCGATACCCCGTGCGACCGCGCTTTCGATGGTCGCGGCAGGGGTGTCGAATACCACCTTCCGACAGACACGGATATCGGCGCACAGATCAACGACCGTTGCGGAAATATGCTCCACGCCAATCTCGATCCCCACGAAAAACGCAGCATCGGGAACCAACTCAAGCATAATGCCAGGACGACCGGCTCGGGCCTGTTCGCCGCGATTGGAACCGGCCTCGACCTCCTGAACGAAGCCGCCCTCGGTCAGCTCCGCCACGATCTCGCCAGATGACGAGCGGTTCATGCCAAGCCGCCGCGC
>JAGWJK010000027.1 GCA_028865845.1 Rhizobiaceae bacterium | reverse complement strand
TCGGGCAGAAGGCCTTCGACGACTATCGCGGGCCGGAAATCCAGCCTGGCCCGGCCGTCCAGACCGACGATCAGATCGACGCGTTTCTGCGCGAGCATCTGGAAAGCGCCTATCACCCCTGCGGCACCTGCAGGATGGGCGCGAAAGACGATCCGATGGCCGTGGTCGATGCCGATACCCGCGTCATCGGCGTGGACGGGCTGCGCGTCGCCGATTCATCGATCTTCCCGCATGTCACCTACGGCAATCTCAACGGCCCCTCGATCATGACCGGCGAAAAGGCAGCCGACCATATCCTCGGCAAGCCCCGGCTGGCGCGCTCGAACCAGGAGCCATGGATCAATCCGCGCTGGGAGGTCAGCGATCGGTAGAATATGTCTGGCTGATACCGGTTTAAAGTGATGTCCTGTAAGGCAGTGTGATTATCGCTGCTCCTCATTTTCGGGGAGACTATTCAAGCATTGCGTTCTAAAGAGACCTATCGATCAGCCTGCCGGTTCAAAATCCATGCCCCCCATCTATCGGAAATCCAAGCTTCTTCGCCGCTCCCGTGTGTTCTGGGGTTCTTTCAATCTCTGGCGACCGCGGCTGGTGTTCTGGACGGGTGCCCTGGCAATCGGCGTGATCAGCGTCGGCTTCGCCAAGCTCGCGGATATGGCGCAACGGGTCTTTGCCGGTGTGACGAGTTCCGGCGAGTGGGCCTGGCTGCTGCCGCTGCTCCTGACGCCGCTCGGCTTCGTGCTGTCGGCGTGGCTTGCCACCTCCCTGTTTCCGAACTCGCAAGGGAGTGGCATTCCGCAAGCCATCGCGGCGCGGCACCTGAACCACTATGAAGACCGCGCCAAGCTTCTGTCGCTGCGGCTCGCCTTCGGCAAGATCGTGCTGACCACTCTCGGCCTACTCTGCGGCGCCTCGATCGGCCGCGAAGGTCCGACGGTGCAGGTCGGCGCCTCATTCATGCTGGCGGTCGCGCGTTTCGGAGGCATGGCACAGGCGCGCGGCCTCATCCTGGCGGGTTCGGCCGCTGGCATTGCCGCCGCGTTCAACACACCGCTGGCCGGCATCGTCTTTGCCATCGAGGAGATGAGCCGCACCTATGAATCGCGCGCCAATGGCCTTGTGCTGACCGCCGTCATTCTCTCGGGCCTTGCCGCCCTCGGACTCTCGGGCAGTTACAATTATTTCGGCACGGCCAATGCGGCGCCGACAGAGCTTGCCGATTGGGGCCTCGTGCTGATCTGCGGCATCGGCGGCGGCGCGCTGGGTGCGGCCTTCAGCGGTTTTGCGCTTTATGCCGGCATCCGCATCCGCCGTTGGGCGCAGCCACAGCCACTGAAACGCATGCTCACGCTTGCCGGCGCCTGCGGTCTTGCCGTTGCCCTTGTCGGCGTCATGTCCGGCGGGGACACGTTCGGAACCGGCTATGACCAGGCGCGCGGCGCCATTGAAGGCAATGCGCTGCCGCTTCTGTTTTTCCTGGAGAAGCTGCTGGCAAGCTTCCTGTCGATGATCTCAGGCATTCCCGGCGGCATCTTCGCGCCGTCGCTAGCCGTGGGCGCCGGTCTCGGCAGCACGGTCGGCACGCTGATGGGCAGCAGCATAGCGTTGGCGGCGATCCTCGGCATGGCCGGCTATTTCGCCGGCGTGGTCCAGGCGCCGATGACGGCTTTCGTCATCATCCTGGAAATGACCGGCGACCATCAGGCGGTCATCCCGATCATGGCGGTATCGATGATCGGTTACGTCACCTCGCGGCTGCTATCGCGCGAACCGCTTTATCACGGCCTGTCACGGGTGTTCATCGCCGCCGCCATCCGCGCACGTCGCGCGATGGATAAGGAGGCTGGCGAAGAACATGTTGCCGGCTGAGGTGGCTGACGTCACTCAACAGCAGACTTTAGGTTCGCGGCAATATCAGGGAAAACAAGCGCTTGAAGCCGCGCCCCGTGAATTCGAAAGACAATGTCCGCTTCAGGCGAGCAGCCGGGTGATCTCTGCGCCGCCTGGCACGATGGCCGCATCGGCGATGGTGGTGGAGAACAGCACCTTGCGGGTCGCATCGGCGACCTTGGCGAAGACATGGCGAATTTCGCAGGTCTGTTCGCCGTCACAATCGTCGCAGCGGCGGTAGGCGGTGATCGAGAGGCAGGGCAGCGGCGCGATCGGGCCGTCGATGATACGCAAAATCTCGCCGAAGGTGATTTCGTCGGCCGGCTTGCGCAGGAGATAGCCACCCTGTTTGCCACGGCGGCTGATGACGATACCCTGATGTTTCAGGTCGAGCAGGATCTGCTCCAGAAATTTCTTCGGGATTTTTTGCTGCGCCGCGATGTCGGAAATCATCATCGGCTCGCCCGCTTCCGCCTGGGCCAGCGCAGACAGCGCTCGCAGCGCGTATTTTGCTTTTTGAGTGATCATTTCGAACCGTCTACACACACACTAGATACACGCATCCGCATCATTTCGGAGCCTAAGGACGCCTGTTCAAAATCCCGAGCTGATTGTCGATGATCCAGACCATAAAACGGGCCGGTTGCACCAGCAACCCAGCCTTGTTCCCATTTTCGCCACTATGCCAACAGTTTAGGGCAAAAATCGGTGTTTCGCATCTTTTCGAGCATCACTTCAGGTTTCCGTTTGACAAGCTGCGTGTAACTCTACTATTTCTATAGACATTGGATTTGGCAAGTCGATATGACTGGTCTTGTCGAAAGTTGCCGCGCCTGCCTTCGCAGGGGCGAAACGCCTTGGTTAACAGCCGAGGCGGTCGGTTTTCCGTATCGGCGCCGCTTCATGGAGATATTTGCTCCCTATCTGCGTGCTTTCGAAATCTGTTTTTCTGTCCGTGATGCTTCCGAGCTGCGATACTCCGGGACAATATCAGGACAGGATTCCCATGACTGCCATCAATCTTATCGACCAAGCCGACACGCTGAACCGCCAATTGGCGGCGCTCGACCTTGCCGGCCGTCTATCGCTCGTCGCCGGTCTCGGTGGCCACGCGGTGTTCACGACGTCGCTCGGCATTGAAGACCAGGTCATCACGGCGGAGATCGGAAACCACCGCCTGCCGATCGAGGTGGCGACGCTGCAGACCGGGCGGCTGTTCCCCGAGACCTTGGCTTTGATCAACGAGACGGAAGCACAGTACGACCTCCATATCGTCCGCTACGAACCGGAACAGGCTGATATCAACGCCTATGCGGAAAAATACGGCTTGAACGGTTTCTACGAGAGCGTCGAAGCCAGGCATGCCTGTTGTGGCGTGCGCAAGCTGAAGCCACTTGCGCGCGCACTCTCGGGTGCTACGATCTGGGTTACGGGCCTGCGCCGCGGCCAGTCGGCAAACCGTGCCGATACGCCGTATGCCGAGTATGATCCCGAACGCAACTTGATCAAGGTCAACCCCTTGGCAGACTGGGATATCGATGCCATCCGCGCCTATGTCGCCGACAACAGCGTGCCGGTGAACCCTTTGCATGCGCGCGGCTATCCTTCCATCGGCTGCGAGCCCTGCACCCGTGCCATCAAGCCGGGCGAGCCCGAGCGGGCCGGCCGCTGGTGGTGGGAGAATGACGAGAAGCGCGAATGCGGCCTGCACGTTCACGAGGAAGCCGCAGTCGCTGCCCAATGAAGACCCGCCGGTTCCCCGGCATCGGCTTGAAGCGCGGCCCGACCGTCGCAAGCCACCGGGAACCAACGCATCACATTCTTCCGGCCAGTCCATCCGGCCCGATTACTGAAAGTTCTGGAGTTAGAAATGCCCGATAGCCGTCCGGATACGGAATTGTCCAATCCGCAAAGCACGAAGCCGCCGCTTGACCCGCATCTGAAGGCCTTGGAAAATGAAGCCATTCATATCTTCCGCGAGGTAGCCGCCGAATTCGAGCGTCCGGTGATGCTCTATTCGATCGGCAAGGACTCGTCGGTATTGCTGCATCTGGCGCGCAAGGCCTTTTATCCGGGCCGCGTCCCCTTTCCGCTGCTGCACGTGAACACCGGCTGGAAATTCGCCGAGATGATCACCTTCCGCGACGAGATCGTGAAGAAGTATGATCTCGACCTGATCGAGCACATGAACCCGCGCGGCAAGGCGGAAAATATTACGCCGTTCACCTATGGCTCGGCGCGCTATACCGACATCATGAAGACGGAAGCGCTCCGCAATGCGCTCGACGCCGGCCAGTTCGACGCCGCCTTCGGCGGAGCCCGCCGCGACGAAGAAGCGTCGCGCGCCAAGGAACGCATCTATTCCTTCCGCACGCCTGACCATCGCTGGGATCCGCGCAACCAGCGCCCGGAACTCTGGAACATCTACAACGGGCAGATCCGCAAGGGCGAAAGCGTTCGCGTCTTTCCTCTGTCGAACTGGACCGAAGTCGACATCTGGCGTTACATCCAGGCCGAAGACATTCCGATCGTGCCGCTCTACTTCGCGGAGAAGCGCCCCGTGGTGGAACGCGACGGCATGATGATCCTCGCCGTCGATCCGCGCCTCGAACTGCTGCCGGGTGAAGTCAAGCGCGAGGAGCTCATCCGCTTCCGCACACTCGGCTGCTTCCCGTTGACGGGCGCCATTCGCTCGACGGCGACGACACTGGAAGACATTATTGCAGAGCTGGAAATCGCCACGGTTTCCGAACGTCAGGGTCGAGCGATCGACCGCGACCAATCCGGCTCGATGGAAAAAAAGAAGCGTGAAGGATATTTCTGAGATGAATGCAGCTGTAACCGCAAACGTCGTCGGTCTGCCCGCCCTGGAACCGGCTAAGGCTGTGCGTGATTCGCGTCCGCTGCGTCTGATCACGTGCGGCAGCGTCGATGACGGCAAGTCGACGCTGATCGGCCGCCTGCTTTGGGACACCAAGGCCGTCAAGGAAGATCAGGCCGCCACGCTCCAGCGCGATTCCACCGGCAAGCAGAACGATCTCGGTCTTCCCGACTTCGCGCTGCTGCTCGACGGCCTCCAGGCGGAGCGCGAACAGGGCATCACCATCGATGTCGCCTATCGCTATTTTTCGACCGACAAGCGCTCCTTCATCGTCGCCGACACGCCCGGCCACGAACAATATACCCGCAACATGGCAACCGGCGCATCCACTGCCGATCTCGCCATCCTGCTGGTCGATGCGCGCATGGGCATCCTCGAACAGACGCGCCGTCACGCCACCATCGCTTCGCTGCTCGGCATCAAGCAGTTCGTGCTGGCGGTCAACAAGATCGACCTGACGAACTACGACCGCGCCGGCTTCGACCGGATTTCGCATGATTTCCGTGAGTTCGCGCTGTCGCTCGGCGTCAAGCAGATCACTGCGATCCCGATGTCGGCGCTGAAGGGCGAGAACGTCGTCTATTCCGGTCAGGCCTCGATGCCGTGGTATAGCGGACCGACGCTGGTCGAGACGCTGGAACTTGCAAGCGTGCGTTCGGCGCAGGCTGTCGGCTTCCGCCTGTCCGTCCAGCGCGTGTCGCGCCCCGGGGAAAGCTTTCGTGGCTACCAGGGCACGGTGGCAGGCGGCTCGGTCAAGCCTGGCGACAGCGTCATGATCCTGCCGTCGGGCATGGTCGCCAACGTGTCGAAGATCGTCACCTTCGACCTCGTGCGCAATGCGGCCGTTGCCGGCGATGCGATCACCCTCGTCCTTGACCGGCAGGTGGACGTGGCGCGCGGCGACATGATCGTCGCCATCGACAACCAACCGCAATCCGGTCTCGCCTTCGACGCGCAGATCGTTGCGCTGCAGCCGGAAGGCATCGACCCCAGCAAGCGTTACTGGCTGAAGAGCGGCAGCCGCCGCCAGCGCGTCTCGGCACAGCCGATCGCGCAGCTGGAGCTGAAGACCGGCGCCTGGGCGCCTGCCCGCAGCCTGCCGATGAACGCGATCGGCAAGATCCGCCTCTCCTTCGACGAAACCGCAGTGTTCGATCCTTATGAGCAGAACCGTTCGACCGGCTCGTTCATCCTGATCGATCCGGAAACCAACAACACGGTTGCCGGCGGCATGATCACCGGCAGGCATTCCGACGTCGGCGGCATACACAAGGATGGCCAGCGCGTCCTCCTGTCGCTGCCGGCCGATCTTGCCGATCAGATCATGGCGAGCGAACTCTTCGTCAGCCGCCGCGACGAGACCGAAGTCCGCCGCGTCACCGCAGCCCAGGCCGCGGAAATCTGGGCGAATGCGGCAAGCGACATTTGATTGCTGCCATCGAATAAATGCAGAAAGGGGCCGCGCGGCCCCTTTTTTTGTTTTGAACTAAACTGCAAGGCGATTGCGGCCGTTCAGGCGACCACCTGCGCCGACGGCAAGGCCTCGCACCGATCGCTGAACAGCCGTTCGCTCAAGAAATCCACGAAGACGCGGACTTTGGGGGAGAGGTGGCGGTTCGAGGGCCAGATGATGTGAAACTGCCCCGGCGCATCGATGTGCTTATCGAGCACGGTGCGCAGCCTGCCATCGCGCAAGGGCTCGCGCACCAGGAAATCCGGCATGCAGCCAATACCGAGCCCGCCGATGGCGGCGCCGCGCACGGCTTCCATATTGTTGCAGGAAAAGACGGTCCGGGTGCGAAACTCCGGCTCGTCGGGCGGCAGCGTCAAAGGCCAGTTCTGCGGCTTTCCGGAGTTCGGAAAGCGGAAGATGATGGCGCAATGGCCGTGAAGTTCGCGCGGGCAATCGGGAACGCCACGTCGCTCGAGATAGCTTGGCGCCGCACAGAGAAGCATCTGAAACGGTCGCAACGTGCGCGACATCAATCGCGAATCCGGCAGATCGCCGCTGCGGATCGCCACGTCGACACCCTCCTCGATCAGATCAACGATGCGGTCGTTGAAATCGATATCCAGTTCGATCTCGGGGTGCCGGTTGACGAACTCCGGCAGCACCGGAACCAGCAGGTGATAGGTGACGATCGGCACGCTGATGCGCAGGCGGCCGCGCGGCATGGCAACCGCCTGGGCGAGCGATGCCTGCGCATCGTCGAGATCGTCGAGCACGCGCCGGCACCGCTCGTGGAAGAGGCGTCCCTCCTCCGTTAGGCGAATGCTGCGGGTCGAGCGTTGCAATAGGCGCACGCCAAGCTGCTGCTCGAGATTGGTTACGGCCTTGCCCACGGCCGATGCCGAAAGGCCAAGCACGCGTCCCGCAGCGGCAAAGCTGCCGAGATCGGCGGTGCGAACGAAAGCCGTAAGGCCACTCAATCGATCCATCGTCACTCCATTCGAGCGTTTTCTTCCGGTATATATGGAACGATAGCTATATTCACCGCACATTCCAGCGAATTTATCGTGATTGGGTATTTCGACGTTTCGCGGATGAGGTCGTCCTTTGTGGGATGGCCGCACCCTCCCATGACGTCCGCGAGCAGCCTTTCTTCGAACCCAACGGAAATCCAGATGTATCCAGAGACAACAAAGGCCGCAAAGCCGGCCGAAAGATTTCTCGTCCTTGTCGCCGTCTGTTGCGCGGCAGCGGCGATGCCTTTGACCTTCACCGGCCCGGCCGTCGCCTTGCCGGCCATCAGCCGGACGCTCGGCGGCAATCCGATCGCGCTCAACTGGGTCACCAACGCCTTCATGCTGACTTTCGGCAGCGGGTTGATGGCAGCCGGCGCCCTTGCCGACAGTTTTGGCCGCAAGCGCATCTTCCTGTCCGGCCTTGGCGCGTTCGCGCTGTTTTCGGCGGGATTGGCCTTCGCAGGCAATATCGTCTGGTTCGATATTCTGCGGGCATTGCAGGGAATGGGAGCCGCGGCAGCTTTCTCCGGCGGCATGGCGTCGCTCGCGCAGCAGTTTGACGGTACGGCTCGCATGCGTGCTTTCAGTATCGTCGGCTCAAGTTTCGGTGTCGGCCTCGCGTTTGGGCCGATTGCTTCCGGCATGATGATCGAGACCTTCGGCTGGCCGTCGATCTTCGTCCTCGTCGTGGCTCTTGCCGTTCTCGCCTTCAGTCTCGGCGCATTCTATCTCAGGGAATCCAACGACCCCGATGCTGCCGGCCTCGATTGGCCGGGTGCGCTGAGCTTCACCCTTGCACTGACGCTGTTTACCTACGGCGTGTTGCGGGCGCCCGAATATGGCTGGACAGATCCGCTGGTGCTTGCCCTTCTCGTGGGCGCGGTTCTGTTGTTTCTCGCCTTTGGCATCATCGAACGCACGGTGAAGCGGCCCATGCTCGATCTCACGCTGTTTCGCTATCCGCGCTTCGTCGGCGTGCAATTGCTGGCGGCCGCACCTGCCTATGCGTTCGTCGTGCTTCTGATCCTCTTGCCCGTCCGTTTCGTCGGCATCGAGGGCATGAGCGAAGTCGGAGCGGGACGCATGATGGTGGCGTTGTCGGCACCGTTGCTGGTATTGCCTGTTATTGCCGGCCTGCTGACCCGGTGGTTCGCTCCGGCAACGATCTGCAGCGTCGGCCTCGTCCTTTCCGCCGCCGGCCTGTTCTGGCTAAGCCACCTTGCAACTGGAACTTCGCCGCTTGCGCTCGTCGGACCGATGCTGACGATCGGTATCGGCATCAGCCTGCCATGGGGTCTGATGGATGGCCTTGCCGTCAGCGTGGTGCCGAAGGAACGCGCAGGAATGGCAACGGGGATCTTCAGCACGACCAGGGTCGCCGGTGAAGGCGTGGCCCTTGCCGTGGTCAGCGCCATCCTTTCGTCCCTGATCGGCTCCAATCTCGGAAGCCTGGCGGGCAACCATAGCTCCGAGGTCGCGCAGCTGCTGGTAACCGGCGATCTGAACGGGGCGGCAGCGAGCGCGCCGGCAATCGGCCACGCCGCATTGATCCAGGGCTATAGTGATGCCTTCAGCGCCCTGCTGTGGCTGCTGACGGCGATTACGACCGTGACAGCGATCGTGGTCTTCACGTTCCTCGGCCGCGGCGCAGAGGAAAGCTCAACCGAAACCGTAGACCTGCAAGCAGAGGACGAGGTGCTGAACCTCTCCAACGGGTAACGCCACACGTCGCGGATCCCGTGATTCGCGATGCCAGAGGCTCGTTTCCCGGGGCGATTGGACGATCCGTCGTGCCGGGGGGCCATCAACCGATCACGCATCAGTTGCTGCATCTTTCCGTACCATTTTCGCTCGAAAGCCACATTTCACCAAATCGTCGACGGAATCTGCAGAGTTTATGGTAGCCGGGCTACGCCGTAATTCTTGGAAGAATTAGGGCAGAAGCGCTTTCTACGCCTTTCGAAGGGGCAACGTTATATTTCGCGAACACATAAAATGTGCGCATCGTGCGACGCCGAAGCCGCGCCCGGCGAGCTTGCAGACTGGAGTTTCAATCCGCTGCTGCTATAGAATGTCCTCATGATTTTAGAGCGTCTTTTGAAGATTGTTGCCTGGGCCTACATCGCGATACTGGTTGCGGTGACCTTCGCGCATCTCAATTGGCAGGCGGAATTCGGCAATCCCTTCAACATATATCGTGCGGGTGCGCTCGGCGTCGCAGGCATGCTGGCGCGCATCGCCTACCCGCAGGCGCCGTCCTTCACGTGCTTGATGATGATCGGCAGCGTCTTCGCACTCGGCTTCGCCCATTTCCTTGCGAACGGCAACTACGGCTCGCCCATGGACGTCATCATCGCCATGACCGCAGCACTTTGGGGCATCGCGATCGGCTCGGTCCTCAGCAAGTTGATCGTGCCGGGCTCTAAGAAGCCGGCGCTGCACTAAATCTCTTTCCTTCATCTCCGCCAGACATTGTGGTGCAACCGGAAGCCGCAGCGACAGCGCGGCCCTGGGGAAAGATCCCATCCTCGCCCGCTCGTCGCTGAGCGGCCACACCGGCCCTGCATCTGAATGTTCCCGCGACCACGAATTGGCGCTCGTAATCCCTTCGTGACACCCAGCTTTCCAATTTCATACCCCAAAATGATTATTGCATAGCTAATATTATGCCAAATTTACTATCTCTGTTTGTAGATGTGGCATTCATGCAACTTGAAATCAAAAATCACGAAAACGTCATTTTGCGAAAATTATATCATATAACTTTGCAGGAATTCGGTCTTAATAGCGCACAGAAGCGGGTGGGGCCCGTTTCTCCCGAGTCGGGGTTTTTAACAGGGATAGGGTGAAGGCACGTCGATTTTTCGGCGCGATGGCCTGTGCCCAATCTATATTGGATTGGAGTTTTTATGAATATCAAGAGCCTTCTCCTCGGCTCCGCTGCTGCCCTCGCAGTAGTATCCGGCGCCCAGGCGGCTGACGCTGTCGTCGCTGCTGAACCGGAACCGCTCGAATACGTCCGCATTTGTGACGCATACGGCGCTGGCTATTTCTTTATCCCGGGCACGGAAACCTGCCTGAAGATCAGCGGTCAGCTTCGTACCGAAGGTAAGTGGTACGACGCTTACAACCCGAAGAACGTTGTCGGCACGCTGTGGCATACCCGTGCACAGCTCGGCGTCGACACCGCGACGGACACCGAATATGGCGCGCTGAAGACCAACACCATCTACCGTTTCGACTGGCAGGAAGGTGGCTCGACCACGACGAAACTGCTGTGGGCTAACATCAGCCTCGCCGGCTTCACCGTTGGTAAGCTCGACTCGCAGTATAACTTGTACATGGGTTATGCAGGCAACGTCATCAACGACGACGTGGTCTACGACGGCCCGTACGAACTCAACCAGTTGACCTACAACTATGACGCCGGCAACGGCTTCACGGCGGTCGTCTCGCTCGAAGACAGCAACTCCGGCGCTGGCGCGACCGGCGTCAACGGCGAGAACAGCTCCAACCACTACGCTCCGGACGTTGTTGCCGGTGCTGGTTACAAGGCCGGCAACTTCGCGTTCAAGGTTATCGGCGGCTATGACTCGATCGTCGAAGAAGGCGCCATCAAGGCTCGCGCAGATGCCGACTTCGGCGTCTTCAAGGCCTTCTTGATGGGCGGCTGGAACACCGACGGCGACAAGCTCAACAAGTACGCCAGCTCGAACGGCGGCGGCCCTGCTAAGGGTATCGGCTGGGGCGACTGGGCTCTGTGGGGCGGCGTCACCGTTCCGATCAACGCAAAGCTGCAGGCCAACGCTCAGGTTGCCTACACCGACTCGAAGATCTTCGAAGCTACCGCCAACGTTCGTTGGAACCCGGTTAAGTACCTGCTGGTACAGCCGGAAATCACCTACACCAACTGGGATTCCATCAACCAGGACCAGTGGGCCGGTATCCTGCGCTTCCAGCGCAGCTTCTAAGAGCTCGTTTCCGAGATCTGATCTGACTTGACCCCTGATCGGATGGGGGCCGGACCGTCTTCCAGCGAAGCCGGGCCGGCCTTTCCGAGTGCGGGATCGCAATATTCGTATTGATTGGTAATCTGGCTGCGCCGCAGCCGGAATTTTTGTGTTGTAGTACACCCGGATTTGAGCTTGCCGCGGTCGGCCCTGCTTCTGCAGCTGGTGCGAAGGCTGTCGCTTCGCAGTCCCGAAATGATCCCAGCAAGCGAGCCGAAGGCTTTTTCGGCCCTAAGCATCTGCGTGCACAAACGCGAGCTGCGTCAGCAGATAGCCATGCTACCGACGAGATATCACTTCGCTGAGAAAAGCCGACGACGACATCGCCAGGCTCCACGCCGGCGGCTGTCGCCAAGTGCGAATGATCAGCGCGTGCGCAGCTGCGCGATGCTCAGAAGCGTATCGGCGCTGATGCCGCTCGACGATGAACCTTGCAGGATCGACAATCCGGCCGACGACGTCTGGTTGTTCTTGATGTCGTACATGGCCGCGAAGCGCTTCAGCAGCTTGTTGACCTTCGCTTCGTCCTGAAGATCCTCGACCTTGACGAAACGCCCGAGCATCGCCGCCTGCTTGTCGACATCCATGTTCGAGATCGCGCTCGGCAGGCTGAAGGTGGTGGTGATGACTTCGAACAGCGCCCTGTCCGCCATCAGGCCGTAGATCGAGGTGACATC
Source organism: Rhizobiaceae bacterium (assembly GCA_028865845.1). Taxonomy (GTDB): domain Bacteria; phylum Pseudomonadota; class Alphaproteobacteria; order Rhizobiales; family Rhizobiaceae; genus Rhizobium. The sequence goes on along the minus strand of JAGWJK010000027.1, from coordinate 1,200 downwards.
GGAGGCCTTGCGCTGGAAATAAAGAGCAAGCCGCACACCATCATTCGTTTCGCCCTGCTGCTGTTCCAGCGTCTGGCGCAGGTAGAGATCTTCCACTTTCAGCGTCGCCCCCTCGGTCTGGACGGCGCCCATCTTGTCCCTCGTGAGGTTTCCGTCCTTGTCGAAATTGAAGGCGGAGACGATATCGCGGAGTTTCTGGGAGGGCTGGGTGTTGACGAAGCTCTGCGGATCGGAGGCATCCGAGGCAAAGGCCTTCTTCAGCGTCGCCGAATCCATGGTCTTGGGGTCGATGCCGCTAGCGACCAGCACGAAATTCACCATGCGGGAATCACCGAGGAAATCGGACGCCGTCTTCACCTTGACCATCTGCGCGGAGAAATACAGAGCTTCCTCCTTGACGTCCTTCACCGCTCGATCGAGCTTTGCGCCGGAAAGCCCGATCGTGCTGCGCGCCTTGTAGTCGCTGATATAGCGACCGACCTGGGCGTCCGAAAGCGCCTCGACCGGCGTCCCGGCCTTTCCCTTCTCATCGAAGTTGAATGCCTTTGCGAGGTCGACGAAGCGCTTATCCTTCAGCGAACTGACATAGCTCTCCTTGTCGTAGGGATCGCTTGTCAGGATTTTCCGCAGTTGCGCCGTGCTGACCTCGTCATTGTCGATGCCGTAGGCACGCAGCGCCACCTGGTAAAGTTCCGGAAGCTTGTTGTTCCAGGGATTGGAATCATTCTTGGTGCTGACCAGGAAGTCGTTGAGGTCCTTGACGCTCTGCATGCGCTTTTGAAAATTCTGCGCGGCCTCATCGATGGTGTCAGTGCGGGCGACATCATACTTGGCGAAATATTGCGTCGAGGTCTTTTCGATCATCTCGGCGTTCTGCGGAAGGGCGCCATCCGGCAATGTCCCGTCCTCGGAAAAATTGAAGGCCTTCACGACAGCGCCTGCCCCAACGATGTTGGCATAGCTGCGGGGATTGTCGAGATCGCTCGCCATGATGAGCTTGAATTCGGTGGCACTCATGGTGGCGCTGAGGCCAAACGCGGTTTTCACATAGGAAAACAGCCGCTTGTCGGCGGTCAACTCGGTGACCGACTTCACCGATGAAATGGTGTTTTCGTAGTAAGCCTTGTTATAGTCGGCGGCCGCCTTGGTGATGAACGAGGGAACGGTCGTATTGTAATTCTCGATCATCGCGGCTTTTTG
>JAGWJK010000920.1 GCA_028865845.1 Rhizobiaceae bacterium | reverse complement strand
GGTCCTTCGTAATTTTTGCAAACCCGACATGGACATGGTTGTCGTCAAAAATCGGATCGATGGCCACGTGTGCCCAGAAGCGACTTCCGTCCTTGCGCAAGCGCCATCCCTCGGACTCGAACTTACCGTCTTTCAAAGCACGCTGCAGCGCGATCGCCGGAAGTCCGGCCTCTTTCTCTTCGGGAAGATAGAATTGGGAGAAATGCTTGCCGACGATTTCGTCGGCTGTATATCCCTTGGCGCGTTCTGCGCCGGCATTCCAATTGGCGACATGGCCCTGAGGATCGAGCATGTAAATCGCGTAGTCCGTTACCCCCTGGACCAGCATCTTGAAGCTCGCCTGCCCCTCGGCCACGGCATTTTCCGCGCGGATCGCAAACAGTGCTGCCGAAAGACCGACAGAGAGGAGCGAGAACGAGATCGCGGCGATCGTGATGACCATGACGGTCGGCGACAGCAGGGTCGCGGGATCGACATCGCCAGCGCCAGGCATAATCGTGATCGCGCCCATAGCGGTGAAATGCATCAGCACGATGCCGAGCGTGAGCAGAACAGAGGATGTCACCATCCTGTAGCGGGAACGCGTGTCGCTCAAGGCAACGACAAAGGCCGGAATGGCAAACGCGATCGCCAGGCCGAGAGCTGTCAGAACCAGACTACGATCCCAGATGATCGAGCCGGGAAATTCGATGGCGCTCATGCCGAGAAAGTGCATGCTCGAAACGCCCATTCCAAACAGCAGTCCAGCAGCCAGAGCCGCTGACCGGCCACCAAGATAGGTCGCGTAGATCATCGCGATCGTCGTGGTCAAAATCGCAATTGCGAGGGAAGACAGCGTTCCAGTCGGTTCGTATCCGAAGACCACGCCAGGGTTGTAGGCGAGCATCGCGACAAAATGCGTCGACCAGATGCCGAACCCTCCCGCCGCCCCGCCCGAGATCAGCCAAATCCATCTCGCGACGCCTGCGGTGTTTCGCGCGCGGTGTAACAGCATCATTGCCGCAAAGCTGGAAAAGACACAGAGAAGTCCGGCAAGAACGACCAGCCTGAAGTCGTGTTCAACTTCCAGGCAAGTTAGCACTTTGAACATTACACGCGCACTTTCGAAACTACTACCCCTTGAATGCGCAAGGGATAGAATTGAAAGCATTACGGCAATCTTAAACTTGAATAGAACTCACTGATTTAGCTAATGGAATCATAAGGTTCTAACTTATGAGTTGAGCAAGGATTCAATAATAATACTATACGTAAGCAAACCACCGGAAATACGTCAGTAAAATCGTTGCCGGTAGTCCTGCGGACTGGCGCCCAGAAGGCGCAGGAAGCTGCGCCGCATGGTTTCCTGAGAGCCGAAGCCGCAGCGGAAAGCCGCGCTTGCCACGGAGCTCCCCTCCTCCAGCATGCGCCGCGCTGCCTCGACGCGGATCTGATCGATGGCGCGCGCCGGCGAACGGCCAGTCTTCTGCTGATAGTGGCGGGAAAAGCTGCGGGCACTCATGTTGGCTTGCTCGGCAAGCGACGGTACGGACAAATCCCCTCTCAAATTCTCCATGATCCATGCATGCAGGCGATCGAAGCGCTCGCCGCCTTCCTGCAACGAAAGAGCCGCGCTGAACTGCGCCTGGCCGCCCGGCCGCTTGAGAAACACCACCAATTGCCGGGCAACGGCGAGAGCCGCCTCACGCCCGAGGTCCATTTCCACCAACGCCAGAGCGAGATCGATACCCGCTGTAATACCGGCCGATGTCCAGACATTGCCGTCATTGACGAAGATCGGATCGGGGTCCAGGCGGACCTTTGGGAAGCGTTGGGCGAACTCGCCGCAGCGCTGCCAATGCGTGACCGCTCGCTTACCGTCCAAAAGGCCTGCCGTGGCCAGGAGAAACGCGCCGCTGCAGACGGAAGCTATCCGGCGAGCGTTTTCGGCCCGCTGGGAAAACCAGGATATCAGCTCGCCGTCTCGACAGGCCTCGTTGACGCCCCAACCGCCGGCGGCAATCAACGTATCAACAGTGCCGCCGCGCGGAAGCGGTTGTGCCGCCATCTGCAAACCCGCCGAAGCCGTCACCATTGCATCTTTGGCAACGACTGAAAGCTCGTAAGGAGCCCCTCCCCTCCCCCGGGCGGCCAAGTCGTTGGCGCTGGCGAAAACTTGCAATGGCCCCGCGACATCCAGAAGCTGGACATTAGGGAAGGCAAGTATCTCGATACGGCGCGGCGGTACATTTGGCATGAAACGAGGGCTCTTTGGCGAATGTGCCAAAAGATGATCTTCTAAGTTGCCGAAGTCAACAAAGGAGACAGCCATGTCCATTCACGTCGGCATCCTCGCCTTTCCGTCCGTCCAGCAGTTGGATCTCACCGCTCCCTATGAGGTTTTCGCGTCCACACCGGGATGCGAAGTGCACCTTCTTTGGAAAGATCTCAATCTGATCCGCTCAGCAACCGGCCTGCAATTGGCACCCACAGACACGCTCGCGAATTGCCCTCGCCTCGATGTCCTCTGCATCCCCGGCGGAAGTGGCGTCAATGCTCTCCTCGAAGATGAGGAAATCCTGTCTTTCGTCCGCCTGCAGGCGGAAAGCGTTCGCTATATCACCTCGGTCTGCACCGGCTCCCTTGTCCTGGGTGCTGCCGGCCTCCTGAAAGGCAAGCGCACGACGACGCATTGGAACGCACATGACCTGCTCGGCCACTTCGGCGCCATCCCCGTTCAGGGTCGCGTCGTCAGAGATGGCAATCTCATAACTGCTGG
>JAGWJK010000919.1 GCA_028865845.1 Rhizobiaceae bacterium | reverse complement strand
TTCATTTCCGGACCTTTGGCGCGCGGAACCTTCGGCGAATTGATGGGGCTGCCCGAGGTCGTTGAACACGCGGTTTTTGTCGCCGGGCAACTGGCGGCTGCGATCGATGCCTATCCGGCGCAGGACTACGAAAGACAGCGACAGGGCATCAGCGCCGCTTAAAGGCAGGAAAATCTCGAAATCGTGGCTTCAGCGGCACATTTGCCTAAATTTACTCATATAAACTATACAATTTGTGAGTTATCGTATTGTTCACGCGGCGCGGCGGGACTAATCCATCGTCACCGTGAACCGGATCGGCGACTTGATCGAAGCAAGCCTGCCTCCCACCAACAGACTTTGCAGTAAAGCGGATAGCAATGCTCACGAAAAAAGGAAAATACGGTCTGAAGGCGTTGGTTGACCTGGCGCGCCTTGGTCCCGGCGAGACCGCATTCATCAACGACATTGCCGCGCGCAACAACATCCCGAAAAAATTCCTGGATACGATCCTTCTTGAACTGCGCAATGCCGGCGTGCTGCGCTCCAAGAAGGGACCGGGCGGCGGTTATTCGCTATCGCGCCCGGCAACCGAAATACGCATCGGCCATGTCATTCGCACGCTCGACGGTCCGCTTGCGCCCATCCGTTGCGCCAGCCGCACCGCCTACGAAGCCTGCGACGATTGTTCGGATCCGGAACGCTGTCAGGTGCGGCGGTCGATGACCGAAGTTCGCGACGCGATCGCCGCCATCCTCGACAACATGACGCTCGAACAGTTCGTCGCCGGTGGCGGCAACGCCATTGAGATCGATGAGCGCGATGACTATCGCGCTTCGAATATCGGCTGAACTTTTCGCCAAATCGCATTCGTCAGCTGCCGGCTTCGCGCCGGCAGTTTGCGTTTCAGAGCGTCCAGTTCTTGGGCGGCGAAACACCGTTGAGGTGATAGTTGCCGACCACATGATATTTCCACCGCACCGGGTCATGCAGCGTGTGTGTGCGGGCATTGCGCCAGTGTCGGTCGAGGTTGAGCCCGATGCGCGTAGAGGAGGTGCCTGCCAGCTCGAATAGCGTGTTGGAGGCTTCGATGGCGATTTCGGTCGTCAGCGTCTTTGCCGCGGCAACGGCAAGGGTCGCGTCCAGCACATGCTCCTCGCTGGGATTGACCTGGGCCACATCGACCTTCTTGCCGGCGCGCTCCAGCATCGCGGTTGCGGCTTCGATGCGGATGGCGACCTGGCCGATCCTAGCGATGGTGAGCGGATCGTCGGCCGCGCGTTCCACGCCGCTGTCCATCCATGGGCGAGCATGGCTTTTGACGAAGTCCACCGTATCGGCAAATGCGGCGCGGGCGATGCCGAGATCGATGCCGGCATGGATGATCTGCCCGATTGACCCGATGGTCGTCGGCCGTTCGAACCCCTTGTGATGCGAGATCACAGCGTCGGCATTGACGTAGATGTTGTGCAGGATGGTCGTCCCGCTACCCGAGGTGCGCTGCCCGAAGCCATCCCAATCGTCGATGATCTGAATGCCCTCGGTCCCGCGCTGGACAAGCGACATGGTGAGGTCGTCACGGGGATCCAGCGCAAAGACGGCTATCCAATCTGCGAACAGCACCCCGGTTGAATAGAATTTGCGGCCGTTCAGGCGATGGCCGATACCATCAGGCGTCAGGCGCGTGTCGTAGTGGCCTGGTGTCTTCGTGCCGGTTTCTGAAAACGCATTGCCGAAACGATCGCCGGCGAGCGCGCGGGCGAAGAAGAACTTCTTCTGCTCCTCACTGCCGTCGGTGCGCAGCGCTTCGAGAATATAGAAATGGTTATGTGGGATCTGGGCGATGGATGGATCGGCTTCGGCGAGAATTGCGACGACCTCGGCCAGAACCGAGTTGGAGATGTCGAGGCCATCATATTCGGAGGGCACGGTGATGCCGAGCAGGCCGGATTGCGACAGAGCATCCAGCTCTTCATAAGGCAGCACGCGATTGATGTCGCGATCGCTTGCCTGCTGGGCAAACGCCCTGGCAAGCGAGCGGGCGATTTCCACGGCTTCCTCGTCGCTGTCAATTCGATGTGCGAGAGGCCTGACGCGCTCATGCAACTGCGAAACAGTTCCCATCCATTGCTCCCATCGATCGATGGCATATCAGTGACTTAGGCACGCAAAATCGATAAGCTCGTAATTTCTATAGATGTAGTATACATTAGATTTTCTTTGCTTATCCAGATATCGCCATGCGCCATAATAGGCATCCAATGGAGAAATTGTAAGCGTGTGCCCGGATGCCGCCGCTTGCTATCCGGAGAGCGCCATGGCTGCGACATTGATCCTTCCCGGTTTGAACGGTTCCGCCGAGGGCCACTGGCAGCGGCATTGGCTGCGTGACTATCCGCAGGCGCGTTTCGTGCGGCAGGCGTCGTGGTCGAAGCCGGTGCTTTCGCAGTGGCTGGCGGCGCTGGAGAGCGAACTGGAGCAGACGGGAGACTCGTGGCTTGTCGCGCATAGCCTCGGGTGTCTGCTCGCCGCCAATCTCGTGCACAGTCCGGCGGCAAGGCATGTCAAAGGTGCTTTTCTCGTCGCTCCCTGCGATCTCGACCGGACGGAGGCCCTTCATCCCGGCACTATCGACTTCGGCGACATGCCGGCGGATATTCTGCCATTTCCGACCCTCGTCGTCGGCAGCCGTGACGATCCCTATATGGATTTTGCGAGCGTACGCCGGAGTGCGGCCTCATGGGGAAGCGAGTTTCATGATCTCGGCCATTCAGGCCACA
>JAGWJK010000918.1 GCA_028865845.1 Rhizobiaceae bacterium | reverse complement strand
GAGATCGTCTGCTTCATCGGCCCTTCCGGCACCGGCAAGTCGACGCTGCTTCGCTGCGTCAACGGGCTCGAAGACATCCAGGGCGGGCAGATCCGCTTCGTGGGGAAGCCGGTGCTTGCACATGAACGCGGCATCATCGGTGTGCGCCGGCGGATCGGCATGATCTTCCAGCACTTCAATCTCTACCCGCACCTGACCGCGCTGGAAAACGTCGTTCTCGCTTCCGTCGTCGTCCACAAGCAGGACCGCAAGGCCGTCGAGACACGCGCCCGCGCGCTCTTCGAACGGGTGCGGCTGTCACACCGCATGAACGCCTATCCGGCGCAGATGTCGGGCGGCGAGCAGCAGCGTGTCGCCATCGCCCGGGCGCTCTGCGCCGAGCCGCATATCCTGCTTTTCGACGAACCGACCTCAGCACTCGATCCGGAAACCGTCGGCGAAGTTCTCGGCGTCATGCGCGACCTTGCCCGCGAGGGGCGCACGATGTTAGTCGTCACGCATGAAATCCGTTTTGCTGCCGATGTCGGCACGCGCATGATCTTCATGGACGAAGGGAAAATCGTGGAAGATAGGGAGCCTCGCGCACTGATCGCCAATCCCAACAGCGAGCGGGCGCGCCGCTTCCTCAGCACTATCACGGCGGAGGCGCACTAGACGATGGCGGTATCCCCGATCCGTGCCCGTATGAGCATTAAGGACCTTTACGACGTCCTATATATGAGGATTCTGACCGGAGCGTTACGGCCGGGGACCGCCATTTCAGAGACCCGCATTGCCGACGAGGTCGGGCTCAGCCGTACGCCGGTGCGTCAGGTGTTCCAGAAGCTCGCCGATGCCGGCTTCCTGGTGGTCGTGCCGCAGGTCGGCACCTATGTCGCGCCGATCGAGATCAGCGCGGTGCGTGACGCACAGTTCGTCCGCGAAATGCTGGAATGCAGTGCTGTCGCGGAGGCTGCGACCTCGGCCGTCGCCGACAAGGAGGCACGGTTGCACGGTTTCCTGCAGGATCAGCGCCGGTTGATCGGCAAGGGTGACCATATCGGCTTTTTTCTTTCCGACGAGGCAATGCACCGCGCGCTGATGGAGATCGCCGGACATCCGCACGTCTGGGACATGATCGCCTCGGCCAAGGTTTCGCTCGATCGGCTGCGCTATCTTTCGCTCGAGCGCGTCGACTGGCTGGAGATGATCTTCAACCAGCACGAAGATCTGGTAAACCGCGTCATCGCCGGCGATCCCGAGGGCGCAACCGAGGTTATGCAGGCGCATCTGCGCACCGCCTATGCCGCGATCGAACGTATCGCAGCCGAAAACGCTGATTTTTTTGCGGAATAGTTCCCCAGCTCCCGAGTAATACGTCCAACTCCACCGGAGTTGTGGGCGATTGCACGATCGTCGGGGCCGTACCACACCTAAGTATAGTTACGGCGTCGGGCGTGTGGCGTTAGATTGTTTTCGTTGCCTCGACCTTCCAAGGAGGCAGGTAGCGCCCGCTACCAGAACCGTTCGGTGTCCTCCCCTCCACCGAACCTTGCGGATGACCGCGATCCGCGAAAGGCCGCCTTCTACGCCTAGAAGGCGGCCTCCTTTTCGAAGGTCTCGGCGAATAACTGCAGCGAGACCAGAGGTCATGACGATGCGGGAGGCAAGATTACTGGCGGCATCGCGGCAAAAACCTAAATTGCAACATAGGTCGAATATCCGAACGCCGGTGTTCCTGCCGAAGGACATCCTTTCCTCGCCCCCACATCCCATTTCTCTGCCCGCCATCGCCGTTCCCGTCGCTCTCGATGAAAACAGCGCTGGACCTGCCGGACGGTCTCTTCTATCGGCAGACATCCATGAAAAGGATATCGACCGTCTTATGATCGACATTTCCGACGATCCCGAGCCTCCCGCGAATGCAGCCAGGCTGCCGGAACTCCGGCAGGGACTTCACATCTTCACGGATGGCTCCTACGAGCCGGGTAGCGGTCATGGCGGATGGGCATTCGTTGCCTATCGCGATAGCGCCGAAATTGCCTGTGCCTTTGGCGGCGCGCCGGACTCCGCCAACAATTCCATGGAGCTTTTCGCGCTTCTTGAGGCGGCCACCTGGGTCAACGGCAATGTGGCGGGCGAGACGGTCACTATCTGGACGGATTCAAACCAGGCCGTGAAAGGCTGCAACGGCTGGCGGCACATCTGGAAAACCAACGGCTGGAAAAAAATAACGCCGAACACCAGATCCCGGAAGCGGACGATAGAGAATGCCGATCTCTGGAAATCGATCGACCTGCAACTGTCCAGCAATCATCTGATATCCGTCGCCTGGTGCAAAGGCCATGCCGGCATCGACGGCAACGAACGCGCCGATCAGCTTGCGGATCAAGGACGCCTCTCGGTGCGACGTGGCCGCTGATCTAAACGGAGCGGCTCTTACACTACTGCAGCCACTACCGGCAATACCGACCTAAGCCCTTGTATAGATCAAGTAATCAAAGAAACGTCTTGTCGCGATCCAAGCCTCAGAGGCGATGATCGCATGTATTTCCTTGCCGGAATGGAACTGTTTGAAATTTGGAGGCGTTTAAATCGTCGAAAACAGGAGAGACAAGATGAACAGATCCTGGATGTTTTACGCCCTCGTCTCCGCTTCACTGATCGCCATGCCAAGTATATCGCATGCGAGCCTCGAATCTTCGATGCCGTCGCTTTTCGAGCCGCAGCAGCCGCAGGATGCCAACCTGGTCCTCAGCTTTCCTGCCGACGTGAACCTCG
>JAGWJK010000917.1 GCA_028865845.1 Rhizobiaceae bacterium | reverse complement strand
GGTCTTGCCGCTCTACCAGACCTTCGCGACGCTGCTGCTTGCCTATGTCCTTTTGTTCCTGCCGCGCGCCATGGTCGGCCTGCGCTCCAGCATCGCGCAGGCGCCGGTCGAACTCGAGCGCGCTGCAATGGCCCTTGGCCGCACGCCGGCCCAGGCCGTGCGTCAGATCACCATGCGTCTCGCAGCGCCCGGTGCCGCCGCCAGCGTGGCGCTCGTCGCACTCGGCATCACCAACGAGCTGACCGCGACGCTGATGCTCTCGCCGAACGGCACCGTGACGCTGGCGACGAAATTCTGGGCGCTGACCAGCGAGATCGATTATGTCTCGGCCGCTCCCTACGCGTTTATGATGGTGGTGCTGTCGCTGCCGCTTACCCTTCTTCTTTATGTGCAATCCAAGCGGACGGCCGGGCAATGACCTTTCTGTCGATCAGTAACATCAGCAAGCAATATGGCCCGGTGCGCGCGCTCGATGACATCAACCTGACGGTCGCCCCAGGCAGCCGCACCGCCGTGGTCGGTCCCTCGGGTTCGGGCAAGACGACATTGCTGCGCATCATCGCCGGTTTCGAGACGCCGGACACCGGCCAGGTGAAGCTTGAGGACGAGGTATTGGCGAACGGGCCGGCGATCGTTCCCGCCCATCGTCGCGGTATTGGCATCGTCTCGCAGGACGGCGCCTTGTTTCCGCATCTGAGCGTCGCCGAAAACATCGGCTTCGGCATGGAACGCGGTGCTCCGGATCGTGACCAGCAGATCGATGCGCTGATCGACATGGTGGAACTCGACCGCGGCATGCTCACGCGCCGCCCGCACCAGCTTTCGGGCGGCCAGCAGCAGCGCGTAGCACTTGCCCGCGCGCTCGGACGCAAGCCGCGTCTGATGCTGCTCGACGAGCCCTTTTCCGCGCTCGACACCGGTCTTCGCGAAAACATGCGCAAGGCGGTCGCCCGCGTGCTGCAGATTGCCGGCATTACCACCATCCTGGTGACGCATGACCAGGCCGAGGCGCTGTCCTTTGCCGATCAGGTTGCCGTCCTGCGCGACGGCCGGCTGATACAGGCGGGAACGCCGCAGGCTCTCTATCTCACCCCGCGCGATCGTGCGACCGCGACCTTCCTTGGGGATGCCATCCTCCTGCCGGCGGTTCTCGGCGATCGGTTTGCCGATTGCGCGCTGGGGCGCATCGAGACCCATGCCAACAGCCATACCGGCCAGGCCGACATCATGCTGCGCCCAGAGCAGTTGCGGTTGGCGACGATTGCCGAAACCGACGCCGGTTCAACCTGTGTCGGCAAGGTGGTCGACGTTGAATTCGGCGGTGCCGTCTGCACCGTGACGCTGGTGCTCGCCGACGCCCATGGCGGCGAGACGTTGAGCGTCAAAAGTTCCGGGATCGGCCTGCCCGCGATCGGCAGCATGGTATCGGTCACCGTCCTCGGCAAGGCACACGTCTTCGACAAGGCCGCCGGCTAGATCGTCCCACATTGTACAATTCCGCTTGAAGCAGAACCGCTCGATGCGGCTTTGGGGTTGAAGCAGGCGGTGCTTTGGGAAAGATAGAACAGGTGCGATCGTCTTGATGCCAAAGGAATATCAATGTCTCTTCCCGACTCCATGACCCAGGACCTGCCGTTTCTGACGGCCTTGCGTCATAATCTGCACGCTCATCCGGAACTCGGATTCGAAGAGGAGCGCACCAGCGGCATCGTCGCGCAGCTTCTGGAGGAGGCGGGTATCGCCGTGCATCGCGGCCTTGGCAAGACCGGCGTGGTCGGGACGCTGCAGATCGGTAACGGCACGCGCCGCATCGGCCTTCGTGCCGACATGGATGCTCTCGCTATGCCCGAAAAGGCGAACAGGCCCTATAAATCCACCATTCCCGGCAAAATGCATGCCTGTGGCCATGACGGCCACACCACCATGCTGCTGGGGGCCGCCCGGCATCTGGCGGCGACCCGCAATTTTTCAGGCACAGTGCATTTCATTTTCCAGCCGGCCGAGGAAGGTCGCGGCGGCGCCAAGCGCATGGTCGAGGACGGCTTGTTCGATCTTTTCCCCTGCGATGCCGTCTACGGTCTCCACAATATGCCCGGCCTCGATGTCGATGAAATGGCGGTGGTCGAGGGCCCGCAGCTTGCCTCTTCCGACAGCTGGCGGATCACCTTTCGTGGTACCGGCACGCATGGCGCCAAGCCGCATCTCGGCAAGGATCCGATCACGGCAGCGGCAACCTTTCTGTCCTCGCTGCAGACCATCGTCGGCCGTGTTGTCGATCCCTTGCAGCCGGCCGTCGTCAGCGCCTGTTCGCTGCAGGCCGGTGACCCCAAGGCATTGAACGTCATTCCCGACACCGTCGAGATCGGCGGCACGGCGCGGGCCTACACGCCCGGGGTTCGCGATCAGCTCGAGCGAGAAATCGGCCGTCTCGCCGAAGGCACGGCCGCCATGTACGGGATCGCGGTCGACTACCAGTTCGAACGCCGCATTCCCCCTGTCGTCAACGATCGCGAGGCGACGGCGCGGGCCTTGAAGGCGGCAGGCAGCGTCTTTGGCGAAAAGGTCGTTACCCGCTTCCCGCCCTCGACGGCGGGGGACGATTTCGCCTTCTTCGGTCAGAATGCGCCGGGCTGCTACGTCTGGCTCGGCAACGGCCCCGCCGTCGACGGCGCGCTGCACCACAACACAGCCTATGACTTCAACGACGACGCAATCGCCTCAGGCGTCGCGTTCTGGACGAGGTTGGTGGAGCAGGAACTGGC
>JAGWJK010000916.1 GCA_028865845.1 Rhizobiaceae bacterium | reverse complement strand
GAGCTTGACCATGCTCATGTTGGCGGGTGCGTTGGTCGGCGATGCACAGCTCAAGAACCCGACCATTGTCGTTGTGACTGATCGCAACGATCTCGACGGGCAACTATTCGCCACCTTCGCCGGTGGGCGCGCGCTGCTACGCCAACCGCCCGAACAGGCGGCGGACCGCGACGATCTTGCCGCGCGCCTTAATCGCGCCGCCGGCGGCGTAATCTTTACCACCATCCAGAAATTCGAGGCCCGTGAAGAAGCAATCAGCACACGTGCCAATATTGTCGTGCTGGCAGACGAAGCGCACCGCAGCCAGTATGGATTCCTCAAGGGCGGCGCGCGCTGGATGCGTGAAAACCTGCCCAACGCCACCTTTGTCGGCTTCACCGGGACACCGGTGGAAGGTGACGATCGCTCTACGCGCGGCGTCTTTGGCGGCGACGTCGATATCTACGACATTAAGCAGGCGATAGAAGACAACGCCACTGTGCCGATTTTTTATGAAATGCAGCTCATCAAACTGCTGCCCGACGATCAGGGCATAGCCAATGCCGAACGCCTGATCGCCGAGGCAGCAGAAGCGGATGAAAACGGAACGAACAAACTGGCCGATATAGCCGTTCCGCTGGAGGAGCTTGCAGGGGCGGCTGGACGTCTCGAAACGCTCGCGACGCGGATCGTGGAGCATTTCGAGGAGCGCGCAGAAGTCATCGACGGTAAGGCGATGGTTGTATGCATGAGCCGCGACATCTGCATGGACCTTTACGACCAGATCATCAAGATCAGGCCAGGGTGGCATGACAGTGCCGATGAAGGCGGTGCGATTAAAGTTGTCATGGACGCGAATGTTGGGAAAAGGCGGCCTGGCGAGACCGACCTGGCTTACGCGGCGCGCGCTGAGCGCACGAGGACCCACGGGCGCACTAAGTCGCGGCGCGAACGTTTGGCTGACCGGCTCAAGAATAATGACGATCCGTTGAAGTTGGTAATCGTCTGCGATATGTGGCTGACCGGTTTTGATTGCCCCTCGCTGCACACAATGTATCTGGACAAGCCGCTGGCCGGCCATAACCTCATGCAGGCAATTGCACGAGTAAATCGCGTCTTTGGCGACAAGCCGGGCGGCGTCGTGGTCGACTTCCTTGGCATCGCCGATCAACTCCGAGATGCCATCCAGACTTATACGCGGGCCGGCGGCGAAGGGCATCCCGTTGAGTCAATCCAAGATCAAGCCATTCCCTTAATGCTGCGTCATGCGGAGGAGCTTGGTACTTTCTTCGCCGATTTCGACTATCAGGCTTTGCTGGGAGGCAGCGAAGCAAATCAGTTGCGGGCCGTCATCGACGGGGCAAACTACGTGCTGGCACAGGAAAACGGCCGGAAGCGATTTATGGATATGGTCGCGCGCCTCTCCCGAGCATTTGCGCTCTCGGTTCCTCGGCTGGAGACGCAGGCGATCCGTGATTCGCTTTCTTATTACCAGAATGTGCGAGCAGCGCTCCGGAAGCGCCTCGGCGACGGAGATCAAGCCGCGAACTTCAAGGACTCTTCTGTTGTTCGACAGGTCATCTCTGGGGCGATTCGCACCGATGGCGTCATCGACCTTTTCGAGGTGGCAAATCTTCCAGACACCAACGTAGGCATTCTATCGGACGAGTTTCTTGATCGGCTTGCGGCTCTACCGCAGCAGAATTTGGCCTTGGAAGCGCTCAAAAAACTGCTGAATGACGAGATTAGGAATCGTGAGAAGATCAATATCGTCCAATCGCGCACGTTTCGTGAGTCTTTAGAGACCGTCTTGGGTCGTTATTCAAATAGGGCGATCTCGACCGCTCAAGTGATCGAGCAACTCATTGGCTTGGCCAAAACAATTAGTGTTGCAATTGCTGAGGGACGGGAAACTGGTCTTAACGAAAATGAGATAGCCTTCTATCAGGCACTTGCCGACAACGCCGTTGCCAAGGAAGTCATGAAGGATCGTGACCTCAAGCTGATCGCCCGCGAACTTGCGGATACCATCAAACGGAAAGCAATCCTCGATTGGACTCAACGCGACTCTGTCCGTGCTGACATTAGGCGCACGGTCCGCAGGCTCCTTGCCAAGTACGGCTATCCGCCGGACGCGCAGGAAACAGCAACGCAACTCGTCATCCGACAGGCTGAACTCATGGCCCAGCATCAAGAAGTGTAAACCCGATCAGTAGCTCTCCGGGTCGTCCTCTCGGAGAGCCGCCATCATGACGCAGGAATGATGATAGTCGGTCACTATCATGGTACTTTTGCCTTCCTTTCCTTTCCGCCGGCAGGCAGGCTGGGGTATTCCTTCGAGTGCCCGTCATGGCCTTCCAGTTCGTCCACCTCGAACCCTGGTGCCGACGTCCCGATGCCAAGGGGCGCAACACCACCTTCGTTTTCGATGAAGCTTCGCGAAAGCCGATAGCGTCGGTCCACGTTCGCGATCCCAAGCCGCCGACGACAATTTGGGGTGTCGGCGTGGAGGAGGTCCGGGCGATGCACGACGCCGCGGCTGAGGTCGCCATGACGCCCGGAGCCCGGGGCAAGCTGCGGAAAATTCAGAGTACTCAGAAGACGCTCCACACAGTGATCGCCTCGCACCCGTACACCGTCGAGGAGGTCCGCGCCGACAAGTCGAAGCAGGCCGAAGTCCGGCAATGGGAGCGTTTGACGATCGATTGGCTGAGGCAGCAGTACGGGCTGGCGCTGAAATCCGTCATTCGTCACACCGATGAACAGCAGTGGCATATCCATGC
>JAGWJK010000915.1 GCA_028865845.1 Rhizobiaceae bacterium | reverse complement strand
CATCGCAACGCCCGGCGGCACCATCGCTATCGAGCTGGTGTTCAACCGGCCCGGCGTCGGCCAGTTGCTGGTGGGAGCGATCACATCTCGAGACTACACGTTGATACAGGGAGGGCTGGTCATTCTGTCCGTTCTCGTCGTCGCGGTGAACCTTGCCACCGACCTGCTCTACGTCGTCTTCGATCCCCGCGTGAGGACCAACTGATATGCTGGACCGCTTCTTTATCGGCGTTGCCCTCGTCATTCTCGTGGTCCTGCTCGGCGTCGTGGCGTTGGGTCCGATTATCGAGCCCCACGATCCGCTGTTGCAGAATGTCGACATGCAGGAAGCCGGCCCTTCGGCACAATATTGGCTCGGCACCGACACGCTGGGGCGGGACGTTCTCTCTCGGCTGATCGAGGGTGCAAGGCTGTCGATGACGATCGGGCTCGCTGCGCCGCTGATCGCCGGTGCGGTCGGCATTTCGCTTGGCATGGCAGCCGCGTTTTTCGGCGGTTGGACAGAGCGCATCGTCACACGCGTTACAGACGTGATGATGTCCTTCGACCCATTGCTGCTCGGTGTCCTGATCGTCGCCATGCTCGGGCCAGGTATCCAAAACCTGTCGATCGCGATCGCGTCGGCATTGGTGCCTTCCTTCGTGCGCCTGGCACGTGCGTCGGCCCTTTCCGTGCGGCAGGAGAGTTATGTCGATGCCTCCATTGCCATGGGCAGGCCGAGCTTTGGGACAATCTTCGTTCACATCCTTCCGAACATCGCCGGACCGCTGGTGGTGATGACGACGATCTGGATCGGCACGGCTATCCGGCTCGAAGCATCGCTGAGCTTCATCGGCCTCGGCGCCCAGGCGCCGGCGCCCTCCTGGGGCAACATCGTACGAGAAGGCGTGTCGAACTTGTTCAGCTCGCCGCTGCCCGCTCTGTTCGCGGGTCTGGCGATCACGCTTGCCGTGCTGGCCTTCAACATATTGGGAGATGCCTTGCGTGACTATCTCGACCCGGATCGGATGACGCGATGACGGCGCCATTGCTTTCGATCAAAAATCTGCAGGTCAATTTCAGGAGCAAGGGAAACGACGTGTCGGCGTTGCGCGGCGTCGATCTCTCGGTCGCTCCCGGCGAGTGTCTAGGACTGGTCGGCGAATCCGGTTCGGGCAAAAGCCTGACGGCGCTTGCTGCGATGGGATTGCTACCGAGCACCGCAAGCGTGATCAGCGGTGAAATTTCCTTCAATGGCCAAAATCTGCTGCAACTCAACCGCGTGCAGCTTGACGAAGTCCGAGGCAAAGACATTTCGATGATCTTTCAGGAGCCGATGACCGCGCTCAATCCGGTCATGACGGTCGGCCGACAGATCACCGCACCAATCCTGCGGCATTTGAAGCTGTCGCAGGCACAGGCGCGGACGCGCGCGCTCGATCTGCTCGCCCGCGTCGGCATTCCAGACCCTGTCGCCAGGTTTTCCGCCTATCCTCACGAACTGTCTGGCGGCATGCGTCAACGCGTCATGATCGCGATGGCGCTCTCCTGCGAACCCAAGCTGGTGATCGCCGACGAGCCGACCACGGCACTCGACGTCACAATTCAGGCTCAGGTGCTGGAACTGCTGCGCAGCCTGCAGGAAGAAATGAACCTCGCAGTCATCATCATCACCCATGACTTCGGCGTGGTCGCAGAACTCGCCCAGCGCGTCTGCGTGATGTATTGCGGCAAGGTGGTCGAAGAAGCACGGGCGATCGATCTTTTCGACCGCACGATGCATCCCTATTCAATTGGCCTACTCGGCTCGACACCATCGTTGGAAAGCCCGCTGGTACATCGGCTGCCGGCGATTGGCGGAGCCGTGCCGCATATCTCGGAGATCCCTCCGGGTTGCGCCTTCAATCCGCGTTGCGGCGAGCGGCTCGCCGTTTGCGGTCAGCAGATCCCCGCCCTTGAGAATTTCGATCGCGGCCAGAAGGTCGCGTGCTGGGCGAGGAGCCAGACACGATGAATGCATCCATTCTGAAAGTCGAGAATATCGCCAAGATTTACGGCAACAGCTTGCGCGCGGTCGACGGCGTGTCCTTCGATATCAAGGAGCGCGAGACGCTGGCGCTGGTCGGCGAGTCCGGGTGCGGCAAGTCGACTGTCGCCCGCCTGGTGCTGGGATTGACCAAGCTGACGGCCGGCCAAATCGAATTCGACGGAGCGGATATTTCCAAGCTGTCGCAGCGGCAACTGCACTCGGTACGCCGCGAACTGCAATTCGTGTTTCAGGATCCCTACTCGTCTCTCGATCCGCGCATGACCGCCGGGGATATCGTGACCGAACCGATGGTGGTCCACGGAATGATCTCAGGCCCGAAACAGCGCAGGACGATTGCCAGCCAATTGCTGGAAGCCGTCGGCCTTAGTGCCCGCCATATCGGCCAAAGGCCGCGGCAATTCTCTGGCGGTCAAAGGCAACGCCTGGGCATCATCCGCGCCTTTGCGCTAAGCCCGAAACTGATTGTCGCCGACGAACCGGTCTCGGCACTTGACGTGTCCATCCGCTCGCAGGTCATCAACATCCTGCAAGATCTTCAGGAGGAGAAGGGCACCGCCTACCTGTTCATTTCGCACGACATGCCGACCGTTCGCCATATCGCCGACCGGGTCGCCGTCATGTATCTCGGCAAGATTATGGAAATCGCGCCGAAGACGAAGTTCTTCTCCGCACCGCATCATCCTTATAGCCAAGCCCTGCTCTCAGCCGTTCCCGCGGCGCATCCGCAGCGGCGCAAG
>JAGWJK010000026.1 GCA_028865845.1 Rhizobiaceae bacterium | reverse complement strand
CCACCCGGCGATGCCTGGGGTGCGACGAGACCCGATTCGACAAGTCGCTGCAGGGCCGGATCGAGCGTGGATGGCGTCAGGCTGCACAAATGCGCGAGAAGTTTCGCGTCGAACTCCCGTCCGACGACAGCAGCGATTTGCGCTACCGTCTTCGCCGGCCCGATCTTGTCGAGACGAGAAAGCAAAGACGATTGAATAGAACTCGGCACGGCAATGACAGGTCGTTGCGAAGCCGCCGCGTCCTGCCCGATGGATTGCTCCGTCTCGAGGACGGCACGGACAAGCTCTTCGACGAACAGCGGCACGCCCTCCGCCTTCGACAGCAGCGAGAGATTGGTCGCGTCCGACAGGCTTTGGCCTCGATCGAGATTGCGCACCAGCAAATGCGCGTCGTCGCGGCTCAGCCGCTCCAGACCGATCTTTGCCATTGCCTGCAGCTCTACTCCGTTGCTCAGCATTCTCTCGCGGCTGGTGATCAGAATCAGCATCGGAAACGACACCGCCTCCTCGACGAGCATCTGCAGCACCTCGCGCGACGAGGGATCGATCCATTGTTCGTCTTCGATCAGCAGCAGCACCGGGCTGATGCGGGAAACGTGGTGCAGCCAGTCGATCAGAATGCGATGGGAAATGTCGCGCTGCCGCGTCGCCGAGAGATCGGAATCCGGATAACGCGCCTGTTCGATGGACAACAGATCGGCAAAAAGCGGCAATGAGCTTGGAATCGGCACTTCGCTCAACGCCAGCACAGCTTCCAGCTTGTCGAGGGACGTGTCCTGTGCTTCGTCGGCACTGATGCTGGCGTACCGCTTGAGCAGGTTCAGAAACGGGAAAAGCGCGGTGTTCGAATAGGCGCTGAAACATTGCAGTGTCAGCGCTGTGCATTGCGGAATGCGCCGCTGCACCTCGAATGCCAGGCGCGACTTGCCGATCCCCGGTTCGCCGGAAATCAGCAACGACTGGCCGCGCCTGTCGGAGATCACCTCCTGCCAGAGCTCCATCACGCGCGCCATTTCTTCCTTGCGATCGACGAGCTCCGTCAACCGCATGCGTTTTGCGAAGCGGTTTTCTACGATCTTCGCCTTTTCAGCACGCCAGACCTGCACTGGCGCGGAAAACCCCTTTAACGACCGCTGCCCGAAATCGGCAAATTCGAATGCGCCGGCGGCAGTCTCGTAGGTCTTCTGGTCGGTCAGGATCGTTTGCGGTTCGGCAAGCGTCTGCAATCTCTGGGCGAGGTTCGGAATCGATCCGAGAGCTACGGTCGACACGCCAGCCGGCGCGCCGACGAATTCGCCGACCACCACCAGTCCGCTCGCGATACCGATCCTGACGCGCAGGGGCAGCGCATCCGGCACCTCTATCTCGGGAACGATACGCAGGATGTCGAAGCCCAGCCGCAATGCCCGCTCGGCATCGTCTTCCTCGGCGATCGGAAAGCCGAACAAAGCCTGGAACGCGTCGCCGATATAGTTGGCAGTGATGCCGTTGTGGCTTCTGACCGCCCGCGTGCAGGCTTTAAGGTAGGTCTGGGTCAGCCGGGTGAAATCTTCCGGGTCCAACCGCGTGGCATATTCGGTCGAGCCGACAAGATCGCAGAAGAGGATCGTCAGGGGGCGGCGCTCCACCGTCTGCGATGGCAGCGCATGGCTGTCCTCGCTGTTCAGCAAGTCGATCCCGGCCAGAATTTTGCGCCTCGGTCCCAAGGCGATCTGCATGTCTTGCAGATCCTCTTCGGTGAGAAGGCGCAAGCTGTCGAAATCTATCTGGTTCCTGGCGAAGACATTGGCGAGATGATCAAGCCGCAACTCGCCCAGCCATTTCCGCACATCGTCCATCGGAGCCCCCGGCAAGATGGTGAATGTCTCGGCTAGTGTAACTTCGGCTATCGCTCCGGGGGAGATTAGCATTTTTGGCTATTGTTGCCTAAGCCATTTCAACTATCGACGCCCGGCAACTAGTCACATCGAATATCCGCATAGAGCAGATTGCCCTCGTCGGCATATTTCACGTCGCTCTGATCGAAGCAGAAGCGCTTGGCAAGAACGCGCACAAGATAGCGCCGATTGCACTGCGCCGGCAGATCGAGCCTGAAGGCGCGCAATGCGGTCGAGGCGACGGGTTCGGTGAATTTCGTATGGCCGAAATAGGAAATATCGCGGATTAGCGTTGCCGTACCCGACATGCCGATTTCACCGTCAATGGCGACGAAGCTCCTGCCTTCGGTCTCCTCGGTGTCAGGATAGTCCTTTTCGGCCGGGGCTTCTCCGGAGGACGGTATCGCCGACATCTTCACAGCGACATTGAAGCGGACATCGTCTCTCTCCGGCACGCCGCCGAAATCGTTGAGATATTTCCAGCCTAGGCGCAGCAGGCGTCCATCATCCTCTTCTCCCGACGGCAATGGAAGCTGCGCGACAGAAAAAGCTTCCGGCTTGGCGCCATCCCCCTGTTCGGCCGTTCCCGGCGCCGGGCATGCGGTATAAAGCGGTCGATAGCCGCACTCCGCTCCACCGCCGCCCCAGAGACAATTGCTGAGCCGACGCCAATCCTCGGCGCTGATCTCCGGCGCTCCCGCAGATAATTCGTTGCCGGCAACAGGGAGCATCCAAGGGTGGATCCCGCCCTGCCCGCCGCGCTTTGCCCAAGCGGTGCGGTGGGAGTCGATCTGGCGCAACTTCATTCGCTCTGCACCAATCTGCTGGAGCCGCGCCCAGCTTGGTTTCGACACCCACGGCTCCTTGGCAACAGCATCGGCTGCGAACCGCTGTCCGGTGGTCTGCGTCGTTAACGTGTGACATGCCGTGCAATTGCCGCTGGGATCAGTGACCGTCTTTGCGCTCTCGATCTCTTGAGCATGCCTGCCTGTATAGGCCGAGCCGATAATACGGAAAGGTGCGTCCGCACCACGTAACGTTTCGGGCAGGTAATCGCCGAGTCCAGAGGCTGGATGAGGATCATCACCAGCGTTTGAAGCGTATCCCACTCTTGCCAATCCCATATGCGGATCAATCACATAGGCGTTCTTGTTATCGTGGCAGGACGAACATGAAATCTGGAAGGTCGGATCGTAAAGAGCTTCCGCCGCGGCACGCCCCTGCTGATCGGAATAGGAATGACCGCCCGGCGGCATAAAGGTCTGCGACCAATCGAACTCGCGTCGCTTCTTGGTACCGTCGAAGAAGACGATTTCGCCCGTCACGCGGTTGAAACCGATAATCCCCAGCCGTGAGAATTTCGGATTCGATTTCTGCCAATAGGCGTCTGGCTCCATTTCCAGGCTCGGCGTCGATTTGCGGCAGAAGGACAGCCATTCGACATTGCCGCGCAATATGCGGCTTAGGCGCGAATTCATCCCGCAATAGGTAACGCTGCCGGCAAGCGAAGGCTTGTCGCATCGATCGACATTGCCAGTCCATTTGACGACGGCGCCGGTCGCATCCCGATGCTCGAATTCAAGTGGATTGCCCGGCTTCGAGGAGTTCGGCTTCAGGTCGACCACGTTGCCATCTACCTGAAGGTCCAAGGTCTTTGCAGCTCCGTCGGTACAATCCCCGTCCGGGATCGGTCCGAGGACCGAACGAGTCTCGTCGCCGAACCTGGCGATCACGTCCTGGGTGGCGGAAGCAGGTGCCCAAAGGAAATTGCCGTTCCACCGTTCGACTGTCGCTGCGAATGTATTTTCCTCGCCGGCCGACCGGCTTGCATCGAGCGGCAGGACGACGATCGAAGTCATCACCGTCGAGACGAGACCAATACGCCGCAAAGTCACCCACGGAAGCATGACGCAACTGCCGCCAAGATACTCACCGCGCCCTGAAGCTGATCTTCGGACCATCCGTAATAAGCAGGATGCTGGCGAACTTCCATTGGCCATGGTCTCTTTTGAAGACCGTATGCATTGCCCCGGTATAATCCAGCGCCGGCGTTTCTATACCGCCAAATTGGATGGTCACGACGACCGTCGTCTTTCCCTGTACGGTGTCGTTGTCAACGGCGTTCAGTAAGGTGTTGCTCTCGATATGTCGGGTGGTGCCTCTATTTTCATCCAGGTGATTCGAAAGCTCTTCCAGATATTGTTCCAGCTGAAACTTGTCCGCCTTCAGCTCGAGCTGCTGTTCGACGGAATTGCAGAGCTCATAAGTGACATCATCGAGCAGCATTTCGTCGACGCCCACCAGCGAGCCGTCGTCCAGGGCCCAATTGTATCGATGGATAAGATCCATGATGAGCTGCCGATCGGCCGGAGGCGGATTGGTCACGGACAGAAGATAATCCTCTCCTTTGTAGCTGCACCCCGGCAAATCCGACCCTGGATCGGACGGATCATCCTGAGCAATCGCCGGTCCAGCAAATGTCATGGCGAGGCCCATGCAGAAAGCTAGTCTCAAGCGCAGGACCCGGTTTGCGAACTTTCCTCTCACGGCTGTCATCCCATCCTCCCGCCGGTGATCAATCCCGGCAGACTTTACCGGGACGATCTGTTGCTCGTTAAGAAACACCCCTATTGGTCGGCCGCCTCTCACTAACGGAACAGTCGTCGCTGCAATCGCAGCCCGCGGTCTCCGCGCACTAGTTCATGCGTTTTGTTCCGACGCTTGCCGAAGGATCTGACGCCCTTGGCGCCAAATCCATTGTAGGCGACCTCGCCCGTCAGAAACAATTCATCCACAAAGGCCTCGGTGGCGTCTGGTAGGCTCGCCGGCTCGATCGCTCGGCCATCTGTGCCCGCGCTGCGCGACACAAAACCCGGCGGCGGAATGGGTACTTCGACCTGCAGGTCTTCGGCGAGACCATAGCGCTCGGCCGGAAGAATCATCATCTCCGTTTCGTCAGCTGGGCGTTGATCCGCAATTGCACGCATTTCATCCTGAAGCATCTCCGGTGACGATTGGATGACCGCCGCGGTCTGCATCGACAAGATGGAATGGCCGACAAACGCGTTCAGGAATATCGCTTTGTAATCCGGGTTCTTATCAGCGCTCTCGAGTGCGATGGCCTTGGCGATCTCCGCAAAGTAGCCCGCCGTCGTACGTGCCTTCTTCACACTGCCGGCCAAAATATCCCTCATGTCCAGGCTGACCGCGAGCAATTCGTTCGGCGTCGGCATGCTGGGATTGGCCGCTGACAGCGTCAGCATGTCTCCAAGCGCCTCGAACAGCGCGCCGGTGAAAATACGGGAAAACGAATGCTCATCGGATGAAAGAACTGTCGTCGGAGCACTGTGCGGCAGGGTCGACGGATTGCAGTAGCTGAAAAAGCTCGATGCGTTGCGAAGGCAATTGGCGTCGGCGCTGTTGGGATATCGGGCATGAACTGCCACCCCGAATTGCTGCCCGATCCGCGACAATCTGGAATCGCAGCAGAGATTGCCGTGCGTCTCGACCAATATTGCCTGCCGAAATGACGGCAACTGCAACGCACATAGTATGGCGCTCATGTCGCCGAAGGTCTCGTGAAAGGACGAGGTTTCCTTGAGTTTGGCGTCCCACAAATGTGAATTGATGGCGTCCAGGATAGCGTGTCCCAACTCGTGGCAGACCACGTCCGGACTAGCGCAGGAATAGACCTTCCCGCAGACGGAAGGGCCATGATAAAAATTCAACGCCCGGCGGTCGTAGTCGGCCTGCAGGTCCTCCCATCGATCCAAGTGGACCTCAAGGACAGGTCCCCGTTGCCAATGTTGCGACGCCGGCACCGTCGGAGCCCAGAATTTCACACCTCGCTTGGCCGCCTCTGCCGCTGTCCAATAACGGAAAGCAGCAGAGTAGATATCATTGCTGACGGACGGTACCGCGCCCGGAAATAAGAACTTGAGCGGCGGCTGAGTAACATCAGGCTTCGGCGCCGTCGTGAAGACGCCGCTTGCCGGGTCGTCCTCCCAGATGATGAGGTCCGTGATGACGGGTGGATTGGTCAAGGGCATGCCGCTCATAATCTGCTCCTGTTCGATTTCGAATTCCGGCAGAGGTATGTGCATGTCTGTCTTGAGGATTTTCGTATGCCGTTCGCGATCAACGCGCGCCGCCTTGGCGGCCTTCGTGGCATGGGCATAAACAGCCTTTAAGTGTTATCGATTCTAAATGCCATCTGAGGTTATCTCAATCGGCCAAACGGGCTAAAATTGCTAATTACTTCGAATTGACGGCGTGGAAGCAGCGCCCGATGGGGCGGCCGCTTGCGACAGGACGTGGGGATCGCGCCTGCGATCGTGATCCCGCGCGCGCTGTCCGGCCGACAAAATACGCCGCTGAAACCGAAAATGCATTCACGGCGCAGTGGACGAAGGCTATAGCTTGATCATCCCGATACGCATCCACTGGACCCATGCCATGACCGACACTGTCATCGATCGCTTTCTTCGCTACGTCGTCATCGACACCCAATCCGACCCGAAATCATCGACCCAGCCCTCCACGGAAAAGCAGAAAAACCTCAGCAAACTGCTGGTCGAAGAGCTGTTGGCGATGGGCCTTTCGGATGCCCATCTGGACGAACACGGCTATGTCTATGCGACCATTCCTTCGAATGTCGACAAGCCTGTGCCGGTCATCTGCTACTGTTCGCATGTCGACACTGCGCCTGACTTCACCGGAACGAACGTCAAGCCGCAGATCGTCAGCAACTATGCCGGCGGCGATATCCAGTTGATCGGCGATCCGCAGCAGATCATTCGCGTTGCCGATCATCCGGCGCTGAACGACCAGATCGGCAACGATATCATCACCAGCGACGGCACGACCCTTCTTGGCGCCGACGACAAGGCCGGTGTAGCCGAGATCATGGCAACTGCGCAATTTCTGCTCGACAATCCCGATATCCCGCATGGCACGATCAAGATCCTCTTCACCGCGGACGAAGAAATCGGGCGCGGCGTAGACAAGGTCGACCTCGCCAAGCTCGGTGCGCAATTTGCCTATACCATCGACGGCGAGACCGCCGGTCATATCGAGGACGAGACGTTTTCGGCCGACGGCGTCGAGATTGCCATCCAGGGTGTTGCCATCCATCCCGGCTTCGCCAAGGGAAAGATGGAGAATGCCATCAAGATCGCCGGCGCGATCATCGATCGCCTGCCAAAGGACATGGCGCCGGAGACGACTTCGGGTCGCGAAGGCTTCGTGCATCCAACCGGCGTGACCGGGTCGATGGAGAAGGCCAATCTCGGCTTCATCGTCCGCGATTTCACCGACGAAGCGCTTTCAGCCAACGAGGCAATGCTGGAGGCGATCGTCAAGGACGTCATGACCGGCTATCCGGGATCGTCCTATACGTTCAAAGTCAAGCACCAGTATCGCAATATGAAGGTTGTCCTCGATAAGCATCCGGAGATTGTCGAGAATGCGGTCGAGGCGGTGCGTCGTGCCGGCATGCAGCCGGTGCGCGGTAGCATCCGCGGCGGCACCGACGGGTCGCGTCTGTCGTTCATGGGCCTGCCCTGCCCCAATATTTTTGCCGGCGGCCACGCCTTCCATTCGCCGCTCGAATGGGTCAGCCGTCAGGACATGGAAAAAGCGGTCAAGACCCTCGTAGAATTGGCAAAAATCTGGGAGGAGCGGGCTTAACCGCCTGTTCCGATAGCCAAGCCGGTGGTCAGGCATCCTTCCCGGATATGGCCCTCACCGGCTTCTTGTCGGCCGATTTTCGGACGTTACCTCAATACCTCCTGCCTAGAGTCAGGGTGACGTCGGTGGCCGCGCATCCTGTTACGTTAGGAAATTGTTAGTTGTGCAAGCCATCCGGGTGGAATGGTACTTGTCGAGTTGCAAATTTAGCCTAACTTCATATTCAGTCTTGGGAGGAAAGGCTAAAAAACTCGCCCGTTCGTTCCAATTCTACGGTGCGCGCGCTCCGTTGTTCAGAAACCGGCCCGCTTTCAGCGGACCTCACCTGAAACGGAGTTATGAAATGAAAGTACGATCTTCACGGATAGCGTTGCTCGCATCCGCCGTTTTGCTGTTGGCCTCCTCGGCCTATGCAGAACCCGGAGGCGGTACGGATCATGGTGGAAGCCAGGCCAGCGGCGGCAGCGGCAGTCGTGGCCTCGGTCTTGGCGTGGGCCTTTCTCTTGGCAGCGTCAAGGCGAATGTCGGCGCCAATCTTGGCTCGAACGGACTTAACGCCAATGTCGGCGCGACAACAGGCAGTGCCAACGGCATCAACGCCGGTGTCAATGCATCGGCTTTGGGCGGCAACGGCGTCAACGCCGGAGCAGCAGCATCCGTCGGCGGCACGAATGGCGTCAACGCAGGCCTTGGCGCATCGGCAACGGGAACAAATGGCGTCAACGCCGGCCTCGGAGCATCCGTGGGCGGCTCGAACGGCGTTAACGCCGGTGTCAGTGCGGCGGTCGGTGGTGGCAACGGCGTCAATGCGGGTGTCGGTGCATCGGTCGGCGGCAACGGGGGCCTGAACGCAGGTCTCGGCGCTTCCCTCGGCGGCGGACGTGGCGTTAATGCCGGGCTCGGCGTGTCACTCGGCGGCACTGGCGCAAATGTCGGCGTTGGTGTCGGCGGCGGCTCCGGAGGAACCGGTGGCAGCAGCGGCACGGGCGGTACCGGTGGATCCGGTGGGATCAGCGATCCCAGCGGAGGTGGCGTCATCGGCGGGACCAATCCCGGATCTGGCCTTGGTACCGGCAGCGGTAACAGCCAGGGAACAGGGACCGCGAGACGTACGCTGGCAGCGTTTCACGCAATGTCGCCCGCTGAACAGCGACGCATGCTGATCACCTGCCGTCAGGTCTCAGGTTCCGGCAATTTCGATGCCGGTCTGGTCAGCCTGTGCAAATTGCTGCGCAGCACGGCCAGCGCGGGCGGGCTATGAAAGCTCATCTTCGCTGAAGGCCTTGTCCGTTCTTCATCGTCAGGGGACCGATGAATACAGATGATCTGGTCGCACCACATGCTCAAGGGATGCGATGATAACGCCTTTTGAAATAGACCAGCGCTTCGCTCTCGTCGTGCCCATGGGCAATATCGACGACGCGGCAGAACAGCACGCGGTGCGTGCCGCTATCGACGGCGCTTTCGATCTCGCAATCGAAGGAGACGATCGCATCGGTCAGGCGCGGCGCTCCTGTTTTGCCCGATGTCCATTCGGCAGCCGCGAACCGTTCTTCCTGCAAAGTCGAGCCGCCAAACAGGCGTGACAGCGCCTCGCGATCCGAGGCAAGCGTGTTGACGCAAAGTGCCCGGTTCTGGTCGAACGCGCTTGCGACCGAACTCGATCGATTGAGGCAAACGATCAAGGTCGGCGGCGTGTCCGTGACGCTGCAGACGGCCGATGCGGTAAAGCCCGCAAGGCCACCCGGTCCATCCGTCGTCACGATGTTCACGGCCGCGGCCAGCTTTGCCATTCCCTCGCGGAAGGCCAGGCGATTGGTTTCGACTTCATCACGTGATGTCATATCCATTCGGCTCACCTTCATCCAACGCGAAGCCCGGCCTTCTTCAGCAACGGAAGAACCCGATCGCAGAAATAAGGCAGCTCTTGCGTGTAGTTGACGAAGGAGAGCGCGATCCCCGAATAGCCCTGTTCGGAGATCGCGATCATCTCTTCGGCAATCTTTTCCGGCGTGCCGATCAACGGGTAGCTGCCCGCACCACCGGCAAACCTTTGGCGATAGCGATCATAGGCATCGCGATCATGCGACTGAGAGAATTCCTTCTTGCCGGCCATGTGGGCATCGACGGCGGCGTGATCGGCCATGGTAACGGCGTAGCGGGTATAGTAGTCATCTGCCTCCTGCTGCGTCTCGCGGCAGACGACGTGGCAGACGGTGTAAAGGCCGACATTCCTGCCCGCCCTCTCGGCGCGCTCGTGAATATCGGCAACATGTTTGCCGGCCTCCGGAATCTCGGTGAACGTGGTGAAGAGATAATCGCATTTGCTCGCGGCGAAATCCCGGCCGGGGCCACCGAATGCGGCATTCATGGTTACCGGGCGTGGCGTCTGCAGGCTTGCGGGGCGGCTCACCGCCTCTTCCAGGGTGTAATAGGTGCCGGCATAGTCGACCGGTTCGTTTGAGGCATAGACCTTTTCCACGATATCAAGCCATTCCGTCGCCTGATCATAGCCCTTCTCGACCAGCGGCACGCCGAACATGCCGAATTCCTTTGGATTCCAGCCGCAGACGATATTAAGGCCGGCCCGACCCTGGCTGATGTGGTCGACGGTCGCCAGCGCCTTGGCGGCGTAAAGCGGATGGACCAGCGGTACATGCACGGTCATGAACAGGCCGATCTGCTCGGTTGCCGCCGCCAGCGCCGCCGCCCAGGTGAAGGTTTCGAAAGACCATTCCCGCACCCGGTTCTTGCCGCCGAACCCGCGCCAACGGGCGATCGGCAAAAAGAACTCCAGTCCGGCGCGATCGGCGATCTGCGCCGCGGTCAGATTATCCTGCCAACCGGCCTGCCAGCGTTCGGGAACATCGGTAATCGCCAGGCCGCCATCGGCATTGGCGGAAAATATCCCGAGCTTCAAGCGGTTCGGACCCTTGAGCGGATGCGGCTTGATCATGTTTCCCTCTTATTTCCTTCTTCTGCGGGCGGGGCGTATCGCCTCCGCTTCCTGCAATTGGCGTCTGCGCACGGAGAGATAGGCTTCCTCCGCCGCAAACATGAACAGCGTCATACGGTCATGAACATCCAGCGGGTCATGCGCCAGGAAGGCCTTGTGAATGGCCGAAAGCCCGTCGATATACCGCGCCGCCACGCTGGAATCGGCGAATGTGCCGAGCCGGACGGACTGAAAATAATCCATGAACCGCGAAATGGTGGCGGCCATGTGCGGGTTCGTGACCGCCCTGAGCCAGCTGTTGCGGAAATCGACATTGGCGGCCAGCAGCCCGGAAATATCGCCGTCGTTCAAAGTCCGCTCGACCCTGCCGATCGCATCGGTCAACGCGGCCTCGACTTCAGCCGTCATGTCGCGCGCGGCACTTGCGGCTGCCCTCGGCTCCAGTTGGCGGCGCACTTCGAAAAGACCGGAAATGTCCGTCAACGACAATTCCCGAACCGCGAAACCGCGTGTCGTCCCGACCAGATAACCTTCCGAAACCAGCCTCAACAATGCCTCCCGCGCCGGCATGCGCGATATGCCATAGCTATCGGCGATTTCGGTATCCACCAGGCGATCGGACGGCAGGACAACGCTCCGCTGCAGCTTCAGCCGCAGATCGGCATATATCGTCTCCACCCAATTCTGGCTTGGTCCGTCCATTGATCACCCCTTGCCAAAACAGTATTCAATTTTTGGCAGTTATCAATTGAATTTTGCATATATTGACCAAAAACATCGGAATCATGCAAAAATCAGTATACTGTTTTTGTTGAAAATTGCCCTCAACAGTGATTCAATTCATAGCATCGCTTGCGGTGGAAATAATTTTAAGCATAAACTTTATCTTACCAAGTCGCATCACGACAAGCCCAGCCCGTCCGATCCGGACCTGACTTCAAGGAGAGAATATGAAGGCGATCCTCTACGGCGAACACGGTCCGGCCGATGTGATGAAATATGTCGAACTTCCCGACCCGAGCGCCGGACCCGGCGAGGTCCTGGTGAAGCTGGCGGCGGCAAGCGTCGCGCCCTTCGATTGGAAATTGCGCGCCGGCCACCTGAAGGCGCATTTCACATTGCCGATGCCGAGCGTTCCCGGCCGGGACGGCGCCGGCGAAATCATCGCGCTCGGCGAAGGCGTGACCGGGTTTTCAGTCGGCGACCGGGTGAGCGTCATGGCCGGCGTCTTCGCGCAGGGTGGCTATGCCGAGAAGATCGCCGCTGACGTGAAGAATGTCGTGCGCATTCCCGATAATCTTGATTTCCTGCAGGCGGCAGCGCTTTCGAATGCCGGCCTCAGCGCCTGGATCTGCGTGCGAACGGCTGAGGTGAAATCCGGCGATAAGGTGCTCGTCCATGCCGGCGCCGGCGCGGTCGGCGGCTTGCTGGTGCAGCTCTGCCATTTCATCGGCGCCGACGTCACGGCGACCTGCCGCGCGGCGAACCGAGATTACGTCCTCGGCCTCGGTGCAAACCGCGTCATTGCCTATGACGAAGAGGATTTTTCGGCGCTGCGCGACCAGGATGTGGTCTTTGACCTGATGGGCGGCGAGGTGCACGACAAGTCCTACCAAGTCCTGCGATCCGGCGGCCGGCTGATCTGGCTGGTGGCAGACCCATTCCTTGATCGCAGCGCCGAGTTCGGCGTTACCGTTACGCGCGCGATGATCAGTGACGACCGCGAGGTTTTGCAATCGATGATGGATCTGGCGGAGAGCGGCCTGATCAAGCCACAAATCGCTCGAACGATACCGTTGGCGGAGGCCGCCGAAGCGCACAGACTCATGGAAGCGGGCGCCATTTCGCGTGGGCGCCTGCTGTTGACGATGTAACAAAAACCCCGTCAGGCTTCCGTGGGGAAAAGCGGAGCCTGCCGGCCCTTGGCAACGAAGCTGCGAAAATCATTGACGGCTTCGGACGAGGCAAGCGAGCAGAAGGGACCGCGGCTGACTTCGATGCCGTTAAGCTTTTGCAGGCGCACATCCATTTCGGCACTTTTCAAAGCCACCGCCGCGGTATTGACCACCGGCGCATGCAGCACCTTGAAGCCGAATTCGCCGCCGACCAGCAGGCCGGGCAGGACGCCGGCCGGGATCACGACATCGGCGCCGTCACGCACGGCCGGTTCGGCACAGGCACTGAAGGCAGCAAGCATACGTCGCCGTGCCTCGTCATCACCGGCGAATGCAGCGCTGAAATCCGCCGGTTCGCAATTCATGCCGATGACGTGCTTGACGCGATTGCCGAGACCGTAAAGATCGGCCTGTTCGTAATGCCAGGTCTGAAAGACATCATCGAGGGTGATCAGCGCCATGCGCCGGCCAAGCCGCGCGGCGTAATGCATGCACACCTCGCCGGCGCCCACGACCGGAATGTTCAGCGCCGATTTCAACTCATAAAGGCCGGGATCCTGGAAATGACCGATTACGACGGCATCATAGCCGCGGCTCGCAGCCTCCAGCCCGTTGTCGATGGCGATCGCCGCGCAGCGGAATTCCGCCAACCGGCCGAAATGACGATCGGGCGGGCTGATGCCGAAAACGTCGACGGTCGTGCCCGGCTCGGCAATGCTGTTCAGATAATCCGAGAGCCGCTTCATATAGGCGGCGCTGGCGGTG
>JAGWJK010000914.1 GCA_028865845.1 Rhizobiaceae bacterium | reverse complement strand
ATTCCCGACCAGCTCTGCATCGCCGGCTTTGACGATATCGAGCAGGCGGGATGGTCGTCCTATCAGCTTACCACCTTTATCCAGCCGCTCGACGCGATTGCGCAGGAGGCTGTGACATGGCTCGATAGTGACGATACGACAGCTGCTGAAGACCGACCCCGCGCTATCCGGCTTCATGCCGATCTCGTATGGCGCAACTCGATCAGGGGTGGCTGACGGCATGGCGTCCCTTTTCGAGAAATCCCAGAAATTCGATAGCGGCTCTGACAGCTTCCTCTCCGAACTGGCGCATACGGACGCGCTGTTTCAGGCTCCCGCGCACGATCAATATGCCGCGATGTGCTATCGGAAAAATTCCGAGCTAGGCGTGTTCGAGATGCTTCTGGTTACCAGCCGCGAAAGCGGGCGTTGGATCATTCCCAAGGGCTGGCCGATCAAGGGCAAGAAGCCGCACGAAGTTGCCGCAACGGAGGCTTTCGAGGAAGCCGGCGTGCGCGGCAAGATCAAGAAGAAGCCGTTCGGTTATTTCACCTACCTCAAGCAGTTCGACGATGGCACTCGGGCGCCGTGCATCGTGCAGGTCCATTTGCTGGAGGTCGAAAAGATCTGCGACATATTCAAGGAAAAAGGCGAGCGCATCATTGAATGGGTCTCGTTTACGGAGGCTGCCAGGCGCGTGCGCGAACCCGAACTGAAAGGCCTGATCCTTGTGGCCGAGCGGAAATTGCGCCGCACAAAGGGCAAGAAATAGCAAACCTGCTGCCATGACCATTTCGCGGTCATCGCAATTTGCGAAAGCCTCACGGACAATCAGCACTTGCGCAAGCGGTTGTGAAGTCGCCCTTGCTGAGAAAGACCTGTTTTAGTTTATATTGGGTTATACATACCTGAAATTCCAGCTCATGTGGAATAACTAAGGGTCCCAAACTATTTCTCATTTTTTACACTTGTGACGCGGAGAGATCATTTGTTGATCTGCATCCAGTCAATTCAGCACCCAGTAGGCGAATTTTTGCCTAAAATCACAACTCGTGATCGCTATATCTCTGTTTTAATTGCATAATATTGAATCGTGATCTCCAAATTAACTGCACTTCAATACTTCTTGGGCAATTATAATTCCACGTTATTCGTGAATTTTTCGAAGGTTACAAAAGCGTAATGTCCTTTAATGCGAACGTGTCTTGCGGTTGAGCACGTTTTACTCTGCCCGGCCTTCCGTTAGTCGGTCATCCGGGCCATGCCGCAACACGGTTGGCCGCTGCAAACAGCGGCTCGACGATCATTTTATTTAAAGAGCAGCATCCCTTTTCTGGAGCAACAAATGTCGATCATGCCCGCCACTTTAGGCTTTGACGCCAAGGCCATCTTGAACGCCATGAACCGGTCGCAAGCGATTATCGAGTTCGATTTGAGCGGACGGATCTTGAGCGCCAACAAAAACTTCTGCGATACGATGGGCTATCGGCTTGACGAGATCGTAGGGCAACACCATCGCATGTTCGTCGATCCGGCGGAGGCAGGAAGCCGCGAATATGCGGACTTCTGGGCACGCCTTGCGAAAGGCGAGTTTGATCGCAGGCAGTACAAGCGCATCGGCAAGGGCGGCAAGGAAGTCTGGATCGAAGCCTCCTACAACCCGGTCTTCAGAGGCAGCGCGCCGTATAAGGTCGTGAAATTCGCCACGGATATCACCACGGCAAAGCTGAAGAGCACCGAGGACGCCGGCAAGCTCGATGCCCTGTCGCGCGCCCAGGCAACGATCGAATTTACCCCCGACGGCACCATTCTTAGCGCCAACGAGAATTTCCTGAAGACACTCGGCTACAGGCTCGACGAAATCGTCGGCCGGCACCACCGGATGTTCTGCGACGAGGCTTATGCAAAGTCATCAGCCTATCAGGACTTTTGGAAGAACCTCGCCGCTGGCAAATTCATCGCAGACGAGTTCATGCGCCTGGGCAAGGGCGGCAAGCGGGTTTTCATTCAGGCTTCCTACAACCCCATCCTTGATATGAACGGAAACGTCTTCAAGGTGGTGAAGTTCGCAAGCGATGTGACCGAACGCGTCCGCGCCGTCGAAGAACTTGGCGATGGCCTCCAGGCAATGGCCGGTGGCAATCTGGAAGTTTTCATCGAACGCTCCTTTACGCCCGCACTCGATAAGTTGCGAACGGATTACAACACGTCCGTCGGGCGTCTGCGCACGGCGATGCAGGCGATTGCGGAAAATGCGGCGGCCATCGCTTCCGGTTCCCAATCCATTCGTCACTCGTCGGACGATCTTGCGCGCAGAACCGAACAGCAAGCCGCATCCGTCGAAGAAACGGCTGCGGCAATCGAACAGATCACGGCCACGGTCGCAGATTCGGCAAGTCGCGCCGGCGAAGCCGGTCATCTCGTCCAGGACACGAAACGCAGCGCCGAACAATCCGCAGAAGTCGTGCGCAAGGCGGTCGACGCCATGGCGAAGATCGAAGGCTCGTCGAAACAGATATCCAACATCATCGGCGTGATCGATGAAATCGCCTTCCAGACGAACCTTCTTGCCCTCAACGCCGGCGTCGAGGCGGCGCGTGCGGGCGAGGCGGGTCGCGGCTTTGCCGTGGTTGCCCAGGAAGTTCGCGAACTGGCACAACGATCGGCAAAGGCTGCCAAGGAGATCAAGTCGCTGATCCAGACCTCCGAACAGCAGGTGAAGGACGGCGTGTCTCTCGTTGCCATGACCGGCGACTCGCTGGGCCGGATCGCCGAGCAGGTCCTAAGCGTCCATTCCAACGTCAT
>JAGWJK010000913.1 GCA_028865845.1 Rhizobiaceae bacterium | reverse complement strand
TGTTCGGCGGCGGCTTCCGCACCGGGCGCAAATTCGATGCTGCCGATCTGCAACTGATCATCCTGGCGCTGCTTTCCGAGCAGCCCCAGCATGGCTACGAGCTGATCAAGACGCTGGAAGAGCGTTCCGGCGGCTTCTATGTGCCGAGCCCGGGCGTCATCTACCCCGCCCTCACCTACCTTGAAGAAACCGGCCTTGCCGACGTCGAGGCGAGCGGCGCAAAGAAGCTCTACCGCATCACCGAAAGCGGCCAGAAGCGCGTCGAGGAAAACCGCGCACTTGTCGACGCCACCCTCGCCAAGCTCGGCGCGATCGGCGAGAAGATGGCGCATGTGCGCCGGGTCTTCGGCGGCGAGGAAGCCGGCGAAGACGAAGGTCGCGAAGGACCGTTCGGCCGCGATGCCGGCGATGTCCATCTTGCCCGCGATCTGCTCCGCTCGGCACTGCGCTCGAAATTTCCGTGGAGCAAGGCCGAGGGTGCCCGCATCGCCGCAATTCTTGAGCAGGCTGCCGCCGACATCATCCGCGGCGATGCCAAGAAGGACGAATAAGACAGAAAACCGCGCCCCGGAAAACCGGGAGCGGATGAAACTCAGGTGTCGGCGAGCGTGAGGATGACCGGACCGTTGCGGGTGGCAACTACGGTATGTTCGAACTGCACGGTCGGCGCACGCGGATCGCCATAGAGCGTCCAGGCATCGTCGCCACCTTCCGCCCAGGTGGCGCCGAGCGACAGAAACGGCTCGACGGTGAAGACGAGCCCGTCCTGGATGATCCGGGTCTCGTCCGGATCGGCCCAGGTCGAAACCTCCGCCGGCTCCTCATGCAACGAGCGGCCGATACCGTGGCTGGCGAGATTGGCAATCAGCGTATACCGGTTCTTCTGGGCAAAGGCGCCGACGGCGTGGCCGATCTTCGAAAAAGGCGCGCCGCTGCGCACCTGGTTCAAGCCCACCCACAAAGCGCGCTTGCCGTCCCGGCACAGGCGCTCGATCTTCGGCTTGACCGGCGGCACCGCGAAGGAAGAGCCGGTATCGGAGAAAAACCCGTCTTTTTCCGCTGACACATCGAGATTGACGAGATCGCCGGCCTGGATGACCCGCGAACCGGGAATGCCGTGTGCCACTTCCTCATTGACGCTGATACAGGTCGCCCCTGGAAACTTGTAGACGAGCTCGGGCGCCGAGCGCGCGCCCGCATCTTCCAGCACCTTGCGGCCGATAACGTCGAGCTCCAGCGTGGTGATGCCGGGCTCCAGCGCCGCCGCCATCGCCTGTATGGCATTGGCGCAGATGCGGCCGATCTCTTTCAGCTTCGTCAGTTCGTCGTCGTTCGAAATGATCATCCGTGACTTCCGGCTTGCGTTCTCCGCAAACCCTGAGGCGGAGGCTCAAGCCGTGGCTTTCGCCCCTTCGCCCTGTTCAGTCAATGCCTTTCTGACCAACGGCGCGACTTTCGCGCCATAGAGTTCGATGCCGCGCATGATCTGACTGTGCGGCATGGTGCCGATCGCCATCTGCAGCAGGAAACGGTCGTTCTTGAACAGCTTATGATGAGCGATAATCTTCTCCGCCACCAGTTCCGGTTCGCCGACGAAATTGGCGCCATTCGGTCCGCGCGATTGATCGAAATGCGCACGGCTGGTAGGCCCCCAGCCACGCTCGCGACCGATGCGGTTCATCACCTCAGCCTGCGGCCCGTAGAACTGATCGGCCGCGGCATCCGTCGTGTCGGCGATGAAGCCGTGGACGTTGATGCTGGTCTTCAGC
This sequence comes from Rhizobiaceae bacterium, assembly GCA_028865845.1. Taxonomy (GTDB): domain Bacteria; phylum Pseudomonadota; class Alphaproteobacteria; order Rhizobiales; family Rhizobiaceae; genus Rhizobium. Next base: position 1,042 of record JAGWJK010000913.1, on the reverse strand, counting down.
TTGGCGGCGTCCTGGCCGGCGCGGCGCGCAGCCTCGCGATAGAGGTCGACGAGCGGCGCAAAACGTCGCGGCTCGCCGCCGATGATGGCGATCGCCATTGGCAGGCCAAGGGCTCCGGCCCGCGCCACCGACTGCGGCGTACCGCCGACGGCAATCCAGATCGGCAGCGGGTTCTGCAATGGCCGTGGATAAACCCCGCGGCCATGGATCGGCGCACGCAACTCGCCCGTCCAGGTCACATGCTCACCGTCGCGGATCGCCAGCAGCAGATCGAGCTTCTCTTCAAAGAGTTGGTCGTAGTCTTCAAGATTGTAGCCGAAGAGCGGGAAGGATTCGATGAACGAGCCGCGCCCTGCCATGATCTCGGCGCGTCCGTTCGAAAGAAGATCGAGTGTCGAGAACTGCTGGAAGACACGGACCGGATCGTCAGAGCTCAACACTGTCACAGCACTGGTCAACCGAATGTTCTTGGTTCTCGCCGCGGCGGCCGCCAAGGCAACCGCCGGCGCCGAAGCCGCATAGTCAGGCCGGTGGTGCTCGCCCAAGCCGAAGACATCGAGGCCGACCTGATCGGCAAGCTCGATTTCCTCGATCAGATCGTTCAACCGCCGCGCCGCCTCCGCACCCTTGTCGAGGGCTGGATCGGGATTGATATCGGCAAACGTGTAAAGGCCTAATTCCATGATCGTAAATCCACCTGCTGCTGATGGACGAGATAAGAAGACGCCGGCAAAACCGCAAACAGGAATTCTAGAACGGTTTGTTCGAGAATGTTGATATTACACGCTCCAAGGATCGATAAGCTCGATCTTCATTCCCTGAAAATCTCTGAGGTTGCGGGTGACGAGTGTAAAATTGTGAGTAAAGGCCGTCGCACCGATGAAAGCATCGCGCCACGGACGGGGATTGGGGACAAACAGGGCCGCGCAATTCAAGGCGGCATCCGTGTCGATCGGCAATATCCGGCCGACCAGCGTCTCGCTTACCTTTTCAAACCAATTCCGCAGAATAATCGCCTGCGCCGGATCTCGCCGCTCGAGCA
>JAGWJK010000912.1 GCA_028865845.1 Rhizobiaceae bacterium | reverse complement strand
CACGTCGAGATGGCGGATACCGCCGTGCATATCGGCCCGCCGGCGGCGGCCGAGAGCTACCTCGTCATCGACAAGATCGTCGCCGCCTGCAAGGCGACCGGCGCCGAGGCCGTCCACCCCGGCTACGGCTTCCTGTCCGAGCGCGAGGCGTTCCCGACCGCGCTGGCCAAGGCCGGCATCGTCTTCATCGGCCCGAACCCCAAGGCGATCGCCGCCATGGGCGACAAGATCGAGTCGAAGAAGGCGGCGGCCGCCGCCAAGGTCTCGACGGTGCCCGGCCATCTCGGCGTCATCGAGGACGACAACGCGGCGATGCACATTGCCGACGAGATCGGCTATCCGGTGATGATCAAGGCTTCCGCCGGCGGCGGTGGCAAGGGCATGCGTATCGCCTGGAGCAAGGACGAGGTGCGTGACGGCTTCGAACGGGCCCGCTCCGAGGCGAAGAGCTCCTTCGGCGATGATCGTGTCTTCATCGAGAAGTTCGTCGTCGATCCGCGCCATATCGAAATCCAGGTGCTGGCCGATGGCCACGGCAATGTCGTCTATCTCGGCGAGCGCGAGTGCTCCATCCAGCGCCGGAACCAGAAGGTAGTCGAGGAGGCACCCTCGCCCTTTCTCGATGAAGCCACGCGCAAGGCCATGGGCGAACAGTCGGTGGCGCTTGCCAAGGCCGTCGACTACCAGAGCGCCGGTACGGTGGAGTTCATCGTCGACCGCGACCGAAATTTCTATTTCCTCGAAATGAACACCCGCCTGCAGGTGGAGCATCCCGTGACGGAACTGATCACCGGCATCGATCTCGTCGAGCAGATGATCCGCGTTGCGGCTGGTGAAAAACTGCCTTTCGCGCAGAAGGATATCCAGCTCAACGGCTGGGCGGTCGAAAGCCGTCTATACGCTGAGGATCCCTACCGTAACTTCCTGCCCTCCATCGGCCGCCTGACGCGCTACCGGCCGCCACGCGAAGGCAAGGTGGGACCTATCGTCGTGCGAAACGACACCGGCGTCTTCGAAGGCGCCGAGATTTCAATGTATTACGATCCGATGATCGCAAAATTGTGCACCTGGGCGTCGACTAGGCTCGAAGCCGTCGACGCCATGGGCGAAGCGCTGGATGGCTTTGTCGTCGATGGCATCGAGCATAACGTGCCGTTCCTCTCGGCTCTGATGAAGCATCCGCGCTGGCGCGAGGGCCGGCTATCGACCGGCTTCATCGCCGAAGAATATCCCGATGGTTTTGCGCCGATGGCCCCGGAAGGCCGCGAGAAGGCTTTGCTTGCCGCGATCGCGCTGTCCTGCGGCCTGACCGATGCCGCGAGGCGAGAACGCCATGCGGACAGGTTGCGGCCGGCCAATGCCCCCCTGCGCGACCAATGGGTGGTTAAGCTGGGCGCCGACTACGTGCCGGTGACGCTGCTCGACGATTTCGTCACCATGCCCTTTGAAATGGACATGCAGATCGATGGCGAGACGCTGACCGTTGCCACCGCCTGGCAGCCAGGTGATGCCGTCTGGGCCGGCACGGTCGGCGGACGAAAGGTGACGGCGCAGATCCGCCCCTTCCTGAACGGCCTGCGGATCGACTGGCAGGGAATTTCGGTAAGGACCAAGGTGTTCACGCCACGCCACGCAGAACTCGACAAGCTGATGCCGGTCAAGTTGCCGCCGGACACCTCCAAGCTGCTTCTTTGCCCGATGCCGGGCCTTGTCGTCGCCATAGCCGTCGCAGAAGGCCAGGAAGTGAAGGCCGGCGAGACGTTGGCCATCGTCGAAGCGATGAAGATGGAAAACGTCCTGCGTGCCGAGCGCGATCTGACTGTCGGCAAGATCAACGCCAAGCCCGGCGAAAGTCTGGCCGTCGATGCGGTGATCATGGAGTTCGCCTAAGGCGCGCGGTGATATCAGGAACATTCGGCGATGTTTTAGGTCGTTGTTTTTGCGTGCCGTTGTCGCAAAACCGCCGCACACTTTCGCACGACATGCGCTAATACCTATTCGCTATCCGGTACCTGATTTTTCGCTTGAGCGCTCCGCTGCGCCCATGCGAAGCTCGCACCAATCAAATCATTAATTTAGAAGGGATGAAACAATGGATGTTCGCGCCGCCGTGGCCGTTCAGGCTGGAAAACCGCTCGAAATCATGACCGTGCAGCTCGAAGGCCCGAAGGCCGGCGAAGTGCTGATCGAAGTCAAGGCGACCGGCATCTGCCACACCGACGATTTCACCCTGTCGGGCGCCGATCCGGAAGGCCTGTTTCCGGCGATCCTCGGCCATGAGGGCGCCGGCATCGTCGTCGACGTCGGCCCGGGCGTGACATCCGTCAAGAAGGGCGACCACGTCATTCCGCTCTACACGCCAGAGTGCCGCGAATGCTATTCCTGCACCTCGCGCAAGACCAACCTCTGCACATCGATCCGTGCGACCCAGGGCCAGGGTCTCATGCCGGACGGCACCTCGCGCTTCTCTATCGGCAAGGACAAGATCCATCACTATATGGGCTGCTCGACCTTCGCGAACTTCACCGTTCTGCCGGAGATTGCGCTCGCCAAGATCAACCCCGATGCTCCCTTCGACAAGGTTTGCTACATCGGCTGCGGCGTGACGACCGGCATCGGCGCAGTGATCAATACCGCCAAGGTCGAAATCGGCTCGACGGCGATCGTCTTTGGTCTGGGCGGCATCGGCCTTAACGTTCTGCAGGGCCTGCGGCTTGCCGGCGCCGACATGATCATCGGCGTCGATCTCAACAACGACAAGAAGGCATGGGGCGAGCGCTTCGGCATGACGCACTTCGTCAATCCGAAGGAG
>JAGWJK010000911.1 GCA_028865845.1 Rhizobiaceae bacterium | reverse complement strand
TACAGCACAGAGCAAGGCGTTGTGTATAGGACAGGTGGCGATAAACCGGACGAGCCAGGACAATCGACCGTAGGCCCGCGTTTCCATTGCTCCGACGCCCAATTCGCGATCTCGTGCGACACAATGTGGACAGTAGCCACCACGGATGCGGTCAACATGTGAAAACAAAAGTCGCTCGTTCCCGATCTGAAAAACATCCTTTTCAAAAATCGGCAGTCGGTTCTTCAAGGCCGCCGGATCAAAGCCCCCGAGATGGGCCAATTCGTTGAGAACGTCTGAGCGCCCCTTTGCGAGCGCTCGTGGGTTCAAACCAAGGTGGCGACAGAATTCAGTGGTCGAGGCGCCGTTCATCATTGCAAGCCTCGAGAGGAGGCTTGCAACGTGTTCATCATCGTGGAAGCGCACCGTTCGTGCGAGACGTGTCATCGCTCTCCTCCCCGATGTCGTTTGAGCACTTTAGGCTTGATTTCGCCCTCGCTGGCACCCTCGTCGCCGTCGTCCGCGATTTCGCGCTCGCTGCCCCCTTCGTTCGCATCGCTGTCGTCCGCGATTTTGGCGAGGGCTCCTTCGAGCATTCTCCATTTTCGCGCAGTAAAGATGTTCTGCGAGCTTGAGCACCCGGTCAGGTTCGAGTACGCCGCGGCAAAATTCTTATCCCCCACCACACCCTCGCCGTTCACCAATGCATCCTCGACTGCCAATCGGGTTAACTGGATAATGGAGCCAAAGCATCCTCCGGCACTGTGGATCATGCGGTCAGGGAAATCGCCTGCTAGGAAGTCCCCGAGTCGCAGTTCCGCATGTTCGGTTACGATCTTCCGGACCCAGTGACGAACATGGTTGCTATGGGCGCCCACCGAGAGGTCGCCCAAATGGAGCGGCATAGAGCGAGTGCGAATCTGTCGGTCCTCACGCAGTTTTTCGAGAGGGGAAACGCCGGCCAAAATTAACCGCACGGGCCAGTCCTTCATCTGCACCAAATGTTTAAAAATGTCCCGGAGGCGCTGCAAGTCGGCCCGGTTGGTGGAGTTGACGGTGTGCTGGGCCTCGTCAATGAAAACCACCAAGACCTTAAAGCGCTTAAGCTGATCTCGAAAGAGAGGCCAAGCCGTCTTCTCCTTGATGTCGCCTTTCACGGGATAGCCGAGACGCGTCAATCCCTCGATTGCGAGGTTGACAAGATTGCACGGCGAGGGCGCCTCCATCTTAAGGATGGGCACCGTCATGTTTCCATCCTTGTCAACGTAGGGAAAGAAGCCCGGATCGCTGTCCAACCGGTGTTCGATCAACGCGGTTTTGCCCGCGTGGGATTCACCGGTCACAATGATGATGCGATGCTGTTTGTTATCGCCCGTGAAGTGGGCGACAAGGCTTCGCTTCATGCGCCGGAAGCGGCTGTCGAACGCACGATCGCGCATAGTCTCGACGTGCTTGCTGCTGATTTCGGCCATGCGATCGGCGAGCTCAAGCTCCGCCGCGGGCATGGACTGGCGGACGCGCGAGAGCGCCTCGACGAGTTCGGCGGAAACAACATTGTTAGCCATAGCGGATACCTCGTTTGGGAATTAGTCGATGATGCCGAACTCGTCATCCGACGAGTCGATAGAAGAAGCCTTCGCGGCCGCGTCGCGCCGCGAGGCGATTTCCGCAGCCGCGCGTTTCGACGCCTCTGTGTCGGTGATGGCGGCCGTGACTGCGGCGCGGCCGAAAATGTTGGCGATTTCGGGAATAAGGGCAGCCTGGTCGCGGACCTTGTCACTGAGCATACCGGTCTTATCGACGACCTTGATGTAGCGGGTCGCTTTCTCAGCCTCGTACACGTACTCTTCGAACTTGAGCACCGGCGAGGTGAGCTCCAACGCGGCGTCCGCGACCTCGGCTTCCTGAGCCGCCCATTCGACTGCATCGGCGACTGCGTCGGCTACGAGTTCAAGATTGGCTTTATCGGCCACGCGCAGCCGCTCCTTAGCCTTCATCCACTGCCAGTAGGTAACGCGTTCCAAGCCCTTCAGGGTCGCCGGGACACGCAAGAACCCGTCCTTCCAAAGCACCGAGATTTCGCTGAGATCGAAGCGGTCAACGCGAATGTGGACGAGGACGTGTTCATCGTGCTGGCGGATCTTCTGAATTTCCTCGGACTGGAACTGAATGTCCTCGAACACGATGCCTTCCTTCGTGATCGCGCGCACGAGCGGCGTTCCGTAGATTGCACGGCGGTGGAAGCCAGTCGGTGCCGGGGGGACCTTCTTGCCGCGGGTCATCTCAAGCCAAGCCTGGCGCGGCGTGGCCCCCCACAAGCTCGAATGCGGCGTGTTGTGATAAACGTCGACGATCAGGCGGATGAAGATCTTCGCGAGCTGATCATTGCGGATCGTAGGCACGCGTTCGTCGTCGTAATCGCCTTTCATAACGACGTTACTAAACGTGCGACCGGAGAAGTCCTGCAATCCGAGGAATGCGATGGTGCGAAAAAAACGCTCGATCGTGCCGCGAAGATACGGTTCCTTTGCGGGCGGGAAGACTTCCGTCACGCCCGCGTCAAGCAAAGTTCCGCGGAGTGCGTTTGACTTGTTCCACGAGGCATTATCAAGCCCGATGGTGCGGAACTTGCCTTTCATTTCCCAAGGAAACTTGCATCCGGCGGCCGTGGCAAGGAAGGTCTTGTCACGCGTCGTCAGTTCGAGCGTGGTGCGCGCGGAATCGAGGTTCGGGGCCTCAACGAAGACACGGAACGCCAGAATGCACTTTGTTGCGAGGTCAATGACGCCGCTAAAGAAGAGACGCACGGTTCCAAGGGCCCGACGCTCCTCCGGCGTAAGT
>JAGWJK010000910.1 GCA_028865845.1 Rhizobiaceae bacterium | reverse complement strand
GACACCGGCCTGCTTTTTCTCGGGCCTTCCGGCAGCGGCAAATCAAGCGTTGCTTTTGCATGTCTTGCCGACGCGCGGCCCCTCGGACAAACGGCTTCGCTGGTCGCGGACGACCAGGTTTTCATCGTGATGAGGGACGGCAAGGTGATCGCCGAATGCCCGCCCTCGATCGCGGGCCTGATGGAAATCCGCTACACCGGCATCATCAGGATTCCGCATGTCGCGGCGGCCGAAATGCATTATGCCATCCAGCCGGTCGATCCGGCGACAGCGGAGAGGTTGCCCCCTGAAGACGAATGGATCAACGTTACCGACAACGTCCGTCTGCCGTTGATCCGGCTGTCCGCGATAGCTGCGAACCCGCTCGCCATAATTATGGCCAAAATCGGCATCACGTTACGTTAATCGACTGTCGGGGTCTTTGCAGGCGCTTAATTTTGATATTTTAAGCTTGCACTTCGTCTTTTCATGGCCAAGATGTCCCCCACTGGTGGACGACATTGCTGCATTGCGATATGGGCCACCTGTTTGCTTATGCGATGGGAGCAGTAATATCATGATCGGACTTGTGCTTGTCACTCATGGCAAGCTGGCTGAAGAGTTTCGTCATGCTGTCGAGCATGTCGTTGGTCCGCAGAAGTTCATAGAAACGGTATGCATTGGTCCCGAAGACGACATGGACAAGCGGCGGCAGGACATTATCCAGGCCGTCTCCGGCGCCGATGACGGCCATGGTGTCATCATTCTGACCGATATGTTCGGCGGCACTCCCTCCAATCTCGCGATCTCCGTCATGAATAGCGGCCACACGGAAGTTATTGCCGGCGTTAATTTGCCAATGCTAATAAAGCTTGCAGGCGTGCGCGGCGACAACAACATGGAGAAGGCTCTGGTTGAGGCTTCCGAGGCCGGGCGCAAATACATCAACGTGGCCAGCCGCGTTCTCAGCGGCAAATGACGAGATAAGCATCCCGCCCATGACGACAGCGCTTTCCAGGGAACTCCTGATCATCAACAAGCGAGGCCTTCATGCCCGCGCCTCCGCCAAATTCGTCCAGACCGTGGAATCCTACGATGCTGCGATCACCGTCTCCAGGGATGGCACGACGGTCGGCGGCAATTCGATCATGGGCCTGATGATGCTTGCCGCCAGCCCCGGCTGCAGCGTGCTGGTGACCGCCAGCGGAAACCAGGCAGAAGAAGCGCTCGAAGCGCTCGACCGACTGGTCGCCGACAAGTTCGGCGAGGAAATCTGACCTTCTCCCGTGGACGAAGCGAAGGATATAAAGACATAAAGACTTCTTTATATCATTATTGCTTTCGTGCCTGAAGCCTGCTAAACGGCATCATCCCACGCGCTATCAGCGTGCAATTTGTTGCATTCGGCCGAGGCGTCCGCCTGGAGGTCGATACTTATCGTTTAGGCTGGAGACCCTCTGATGAGCACTGAAAAGGACTACGTCGTCGCCGATATCGGCCTTGCCGACTACGGCCGCAAGGAAATCGCGATCGCTGAAACCGAAATGCCGGGCCTGATGGCTTGCCGCGCCGAATTCGGCGAAGCACAGCCGCTGAAGGGCGCCCGCATCACCGGTTCGCTGCACATGACGATCCAGACCGCCGTTCTCATCGAGACGCTGGTCGCCCTTGGCGCCGAAGTGCGCTGGGCATCGTGCAACATCTTCTCGACGCAGGACCATGCCGCTGCGGCGATCGCCGCTTCTGGCGTCCCGGTCTACGCCATCAAGGGTGAAAGCCTCGAAGACTACTGGATCTACACCGACAAGATCTTCCAGTGGGCCGACGGCGGCCTCTCCAACATGATCCTCGACGATGGCGGCGACGCCACCATGTACATCCTGCTCGGTGCACGCGCCGAAGCCGGCGAAGACGTCCTCTCCAACCCGCATTCCGAGGAAGAGGAAATTCTCTTCGCGCAGATCAAGAAGCGCCTCAAGGCATCGCCGGGCTGGTTCACCAAGCAGCGCGAAGCCATCAAGGGCGTCACCGAAGAAACCACCACCGGCGTCAACCGCCTCTATCAGCTGAGCCAGAAGGGCCTGCTGCCCTTCCCGGCGATCAACGTCAACGACTCGGTCACCAAGTCGAAGTTCGACAACAAGTACGGCTGCAAGGAATCGCTCGTTGACGGCATCCGCCGCGCCACCGACGTGATGATGGCCGGCAAGGTTGCCGTCGTCTGCGGCTACGGCGACGTCGGCAAGGGTTCGGCTGCCTCGCTCTCCGGCGCCGGTGCCCGCGTCAAGGTCACGGAAGTCGATCCGATCTGCGCGCTCCAGGCTGCCATGGACGGCTACGAGGTCGTTCAGCTCGAAGACGTCGTCTCGTCCGCCGATATCTTCATCACCACGACCGGCAACAAGGACGTCATTCGCATCGACCACATGCGCGCGATGAAGGACATGGCGATCGTCGGCAACATCGGCCACTTCGACAACGAAATCCAGGTTGCCGCTCTGCGTAACCTGAAGTGGACGAACATCAAGCCGCAGGTCGACATGATCGAGTTCGCCAAGGGCAACCGCATCATCCTCTTGTCGGAAGGCCGCCTGCTCAACCTCGGCAATGCGACGGGCCATCCATCCTTCGTCATGTCGGCGTCGTTCACCAACCAGACGCTGGCTCAGATCGAGCTCTTCACCAAGCCGGGCGAGTACCAGAACCAGGTCTACGTTCTGCCGAAGCACCTCGATGAAAAGGTTGCCCGCCTGCATCTCGCCAAGCTCGGCGTGAAGCTGACGGAGCTTTCCGGCGAACAGGCAGCCTATATCGGCGTCACGCCGCAAGGTCCCTTCAAGTC
>JAGWJK010000909.1 GCA_028865845.1 Rhizobiaceae bacterium | reverse complement strand
TGGGCGACCGAGATGATGTCACCGTGATTGGTCTTCACCTTGCCGCGCGGATGATCCGATGGAACCTCGAAATAAGGTGCGCCGACAAGCTTTTCCCGCCAGAAGGTCTTTTCCGTTTCGAAGCCGTAGCTCTGCAGGTACTCGTTCTGCCACAAGGCATAGTCGCCGTATTGCAGCTGCAGTTCCGGCAGTACCGGCTGCCTGTTGGCATCGATGGCAGCTGCAATCTCGCCGACTTCGCGTCCAAGCACCCGGATCGACCAGCCGTCGAAGCAGCTCTGATGGGCAGTGATGAGCAGCACGCCGCGGTCGTTTTCGACCATCAGCAGCGATACGCGGAAAAGACCGGGCTTGCTGAGATCGAAGGGAGCCTGTGCCGTCTCTTCGCCGATCGACATGATCCGCGCCTGGCGTTGATCGGCCGCCATGTTGCGCAGATCGATGACCGACATCTTGAAGTCGATCCTCTCGACCGCCTGCTGAAAGGGGCGCCCCTCCCTCTCGATGAACCGGGTGCGCAGGACCTCGTGGCGCTGGATGACCTTTTTGAAGGCCGCCTCGATGGTGGAGGCCTTGAAGGTGCCACGAATTTCCCAGCGCACGGCAACGTTGAGCGCAGGATTGCCGGGGGTCAGCTGATCGAGGATCCAGCAGCGCAATTGCGTCTGCGTGCAGGGAAACTCGCCGATGATGTCCAGATCGGCAACCTGGTCGACGGAGCTGTTTTCAACAATGCTCATGATGCCCTCTCCATTCCGCGGCGAGCGCCGTTGCGGAAGTCTTTCAATGACGGAACGTGATATTGAACGGGGTTAGCGGTGGTTTCGCCCTGGGTTTCAGCGAAGGCCGCGAGTTCCACGATCGACGGATGGCGCAGGAGGTGTTTCGCCTCGAGCGGCAGTCCGGCGTCGAGCATGCGGGCGGCGATGCGGAAGATGGTCAGCGAGTCCGCGCCGAGTGCGTAGAGATTGTCGTCGATGCCGATGTCCCCGAGGTTCAGTACTTCCTGCCAGATCGTCAGGAGCTTCTTCTCCATTTCGGTTTTCGGAAGCGTCTTGACGGTTGCTGCCTCGCGTTGCGGCACGCCGCGGAGCTGCAGGGTCTTGCGATCGAGCTTGCCGTTGCCTGTCTGCGGCAATTCGCTTTCCGTCACCCAGAAGCTCGGCACCATATGGCCCGGAAGATTGGCCTTGGCATGCGCGGCAAGTTCCGCAGCCGGAAGCTCTGTGCCGGTGATCGTCGGTACGACGTAGCAGACCAGCTGGCGATCGCCCTTCTGGTTTTCCGCCGCTACCACGGCGCATTGCCGGACGCCGGGTGCCTTGGAAACGACGGCTTCGATGTCGCCGAGCTCGATGCGGAAGCCGCGCAGCTTGATCTGCTGGTCGCGCCGACCAAGCAATTGCAGCGAGCCGTCTGCGAGACGCCGGCCGACATCGCCGGTCTTATAGAGCCGCTTCGGTTTGCCGACAGCGAAGCAGAAGGGCACGAAGGCCTTTTCAGTGAGGTCGAGCCGGTCGAAATAGCCGTTCGCCAGGCCATCGCCGCCGATGTGCAGTTCGCCGGTGACACCGATCGGTGCGACGCGATTGTTCTTGTCGAGGATATAGAGCTGCGTGTTGGCGATCGGATGACCGATGGTGATCGGTTGATCGGCATCGGTGACCTTTTGCAGCGACGACCAGATCGTCGTCTCCGTCGGGCCATACATGTTCCAGAGTTCGCCGCCGATCGTCAGCAGTGATTTTGCCAGTTCCTTGGGCAGCGGTTCGCCGCCGCAGAGCATCTTGAGGTTCGGCTTGTCCTTGAGGCCGGCCTCGGTCAGCATCTGCCAGAGTGTCGGAGTTGCCTGAAGCACGGTGGCTTTGTGGTCGTCGATCAGCTTGACCAGGGCAAAGCCATCCTGGACCTGCAAGCGGTCGGCGATGACCACCTTGCCGCCGGTGATCAGCGGAAGGTACATTTCCAGCCCGGCGATATCGAAGGAGATCGTCGTGACGGCAATGAGCGTGTCATCGGCGGTAAAGCCCGGCTCCTTGGCCATCGAGAGCATGAAATTCGTCAGCGCCCGGTGGGGAACCTCGACGCCCTTCGGCATGCCGGTCGAGCCCGAGGTGAAGATGACATAGGCCGGGGCCGTCGTGTCGGTCGGCTGGGTTTTCAGGGCCGTGCCGGCCATGGAGGCGATGCTTTTCGCATCCTTGTCAATGCGCACCACGGGCGTTCCGGAAGCAGCCAGCCGGGCCATGTCATCGCTGTCGCAGATCATGCCGCCGACACGGGCAATGTCCAGGGTCTGGCGCAGCCGCGGTTCCGGATGCGCCGGGTCCATCGGCACGTAGCTGTGGCCGGCCTTCATGATGGCGATCAGCGACACCAGCATGTCGAGCGAGCGCTCAAGGAGAAGCGCGATGCGCTGTCCCGGCTCGGGGATCGCCATCTGAAGGTAGAGGGCGAGTTTGTTCGAGCGGCTTTCGAGTTCGCCGTAGGTGATGGTGTGGCCTGCATGTTCGGCGGCAATCGCGTCGGGATGCTCGGCTGCCCGGCGGGCGAACAGCGAGAAGATGAACTGGTCGTGGTCGTAATCGACGGTGGTCTGGTTCAGGCCATCGATCAGCCAGGATCTCTCAGCCGCCGTCAGCAGAGGCAGGTCGTTGATCTTGTGATCCATGTCCTTCGTCAGCGCTGCGGCGAGCGTCGAGAAGTGTCCGATCCAGCGCTCGATCGTCGAGCGATCGAAGACGTCGGCATTGTAGTCGACATCGATGCGGATGTGATCTGCCGCCTCGATCATGTTGAAGAACATGTCGAAGTTGGAAAAG
>JAGWJK010000908.1 GCA_028865845.1 Rhizobiaceae bacterium | reverse complement strand
GAGAAATGGATAGGCCCATTGCGCGTGATAGGCGCGGCTGGCGATATTCCCCGCAATCAGCTCGTCTGCATCCGACTGCCTGACCGGCGCGATGATAACCTGCGGCATGGCGTGCCTCCTCCCGAACCAGAGTGAACCGACATTTGCTAATTCGAATCGGAAATCAACCGCTTCGACGCCGAACAGGAATCATTTTTCGAGCTGCTTCATATCGCGCGTGAAGCCATTACGAGCCGTCGAATGCATCCACGCCGCTGGTATGTCGAGAAAAGAGCGTCAGTCTTCCTCAGGGAAAAGGAATTGTCCGGATCACTTCGTCAGCACTGGAGCCGTGGCGCTGAGCTTATCCAGCTGATGGCGGATATGCTCTGCCTCGGCCGGCGAGCGGGCCAGCGCGATCGCTCGATCGAAGCAACAATGCGCGTCGCGATAGTCGCCCATTTGCATCAGCAGCCCGCCCCTGAGGCCATGAAAATAGAAGTATCCGTCGAGCCTCTCCGCCAGCGGCTCTATCAGCGCCAGCGCCTCTTCAGGCCCCTTGAGCTTGGCAACTGCGACAGCGCGGTTCAGCGTGACGACGGGCGACGGCTGCAGGCGCTCCAATGTCTGATAAAGCAGATCGATCTCCGCCCAGTTGGTATCCTCAGCCCGCTTGGCGCGCGAATGCAAGGCTGCAATGGCAGCCTGAACCTGGTACGTCCCAGGCAGGCGGTGACGTAGCGCTTTGTCGAGCAGAGCCAGCGCCTCGTCGATCAGCTTGCGGTTCCAAAGCGTGCGGTCCTGCTCCTCCAGAAGGATGATCTGCCCCTGCTCAGTAAAGCGGGCGTCCGCGCGCGATTGCTGCAGCAGCATGAGGGCAAGCAGCGCCATGATCTCGGGCTCGGCCGGGAATATCCGCAGCAGCAGTCGCCCGAGCCGGATCGCCTCCTCGGCAAAGGCCGATGTTTCGCGACCCGGGCCGCCTGAGGAATAGCCTTCGTTGAAAATGAGATAGATCATGGCGCTGACCAGCGCGACGCGCTCAGCCCGCTCCACGGCGCCCGGCGTCTCGAAAGGTGTGCCGGCGGCGGCAACGCGTGCCTTGGCGCGGGTGATGCGTTGCTCCATCGCGCTTTCGCTGACCAGAAACGCACGCGCAATCTGCGCCACAGAGAGCCCCGAGACGATCCGCAGCGCCAGCGCGATCTGCTGCGTCGCCGGCAGATCGGGATGACAGCAGATAAACAGCAGCCGCAAGATGTCGTCGCGATAGTTCGAGCCATCAAGCCGGTCGGCGAGATCGCTTTCCGCGTCGCCGGTATCGGAGATCACTTCCTCGTCCGGCAGGCTCTGCATCTTCGACTGCTTGCGCACGCTATCGATGCCGCTGTTGCGGCCGACGAAGATCAGCCAGGCGACGGGGTCACGCGGCGGCCCCTTCTCCGGCCAGGTCTTCAGCGCCCTGAGACAAGCCTCCTGGAAGGCCTCCTCGGCAACATCGAGGTTGCGGAAATAGCGCAGAAGCGCGCCAAGCGCCTGCGGACGGGCGCTGCTGAGTGCCAGATCGATCCAGGCAGGGTCCGTCATGTCGCGGCGGTCCCCGGCCTGAAGACGTAGAGCGGCCTGATTTCATAAGCACCGGCGCCGGGATTGGCAGCCGCCAACTGCTTGGAAAATTCAACGGCTTCGTCAAGCGTTTCAAAGTCGACGACATAGAAGCCGAGCAATTGTTCCTTGGTTTCGGCAAAGGGGCCGTCGATGACCAGAGGCTCGCCTTTGCCCTTGCGCAGCGTCGTTGCCGCCGTCGTCGGCATCAGCCGTGCGACCGGGCCGAGCTTGCCCTGCTCGGCAAGCGGCGTCTGCACCGCAATCAGCCGATCCATCGTCACCTGCTCCTCCTCCTTGGACCAGGAAAACACCGTGCTTTCATCGTTATAACATAGGATTGCGTAGAGCATGATGACCTCCATCTCATGTAAAGACGACCGAGTATCATCCGCCCCGACAGCCGGCGTCAAAAAATTATGCATTGGAGCGATTTATCGCTCCGGAGACGATTCTATCGCTCCGGCAATACCATCAATGTCCGTTCGTCTGCATCAAGACGAACCTTTGCCCCGATCGGCACGCTAAGCGGGCGTGGCCCATGTCCGAGCGGCAATCCACCAAGAACGGGAATGTCCAAAGGCTCGAAATGTTCGCGCAGAATGTCGATCACCGAAAACCGACGATCGAACTCGAAGCCAGTGAACTGGCCGATTGCGATGCCCGCCAGGCCGTCGAGATATCCGCCCTTTCGCAGCATCGTCAGCTGACGATCCACCTGGCTGCGAAACATGTTGACCGCCTCGAGCAACAGGATCGCGCCTCTCATGTCCGGCAGAGCCCAACCGACCGATGTCGATACGATTTCGAGATTGCCGCCGATCAGCCGACCACTCGCCAAACCCGTGGTGGTCAGAGCCGCGGTAGGCTCCTCGGGCCGAGAGCGGATCGTAATTTCCGGCGACGCCATCAGTAGATTGCGAAGCGACGTGCTTGTTTCCGTGGCGACACTGCCGTCCTTCTCGTCGTCGGAGAAAAGCGCACCATGAATGCCGAGCTGGCGGCAATGCGTCCAGAGGCTCAGATGCAGCGACGTGATGTCGCTGAAACCGACAAGCCATTTCGGATCGCGCCTGACCGCATCGAAATCCAGCCGGTCCGAAATCCGATATGAGCCCTTGCCGCCGCGCGTGGCGAAGATTGCACGGATGTCGGGATCGCGAAGCGCCAGATTAAGATCCGCCAGGCGCTGTTCGTCGCTGCCGGCAAGATAATCCTGCTTGGAAAACGCATGCTCGCCGAAATCG
>JAGWJK010000907.1 GCA_028865845.1 Rhizobiaceae bacterium | reverse complement strand
GTCGAAACCACGATCGGCAACGAAATCCGCAGACATCACGAGGCGGTCGCGATCGACTGCGTCACCGAAGATGAGAACCGGCCGACATGCGCCGCTTTGCTCAGCCACGGCATAGAGAGTTATATCTCCGTACCGATCGTCCTTGAAAACGGTTCGTTCCTCGGAACGCTCTGCGCGCTCGATCGGAAACCGACGGAAGTCGATACTCCCAAAATTGTCGGGATGTTCAAACTCTTCGCGGAGCTGATCGAGCGCCATCTCGATGCGCGTTCGGCATCGATCGATTACCAGACAAAGCTCGACCACGAACTCGAAAGCGCTGATATCAGGGAACAGTTCGTGGCGGAGCTTGGCCATGATCTGCGCAATTCGCTCGCGTCGATGGTGGGCGGCACACGGATCCTGGCGAAAGCCAACCTCGACGAACGAGCGAAATCCATCGTCGCCCTGATGCTGAAGAGCGTCGATCGCATGACCGGTCTGGTCGACAATCTCATGGATTTCGCAAGGGGTCGCCTGGGTGGCCTCGAACTAGAGCTGACGGATGATCCGCTGGAGGCAACAATTTTACGGGTGGTCGAGGAGATGCGCGGGCTCTGGCCCGGCAGGATCATCGAGACCGAGTTCGCTCTGACCACACCGCTCAAGGTCGACCACGCTCGCGTTGCGCAACTGATCTCCAACCTGCTCGGCAATGCGCTTAACCGCGGCGACATCAACGGCTCGATCCGGTTGAAGGCATCGACGATGCCGGATCGGTGCGAACTCTCGATCGCCAATGACGGTGACCCGGTTCCCGAAGAAAATCTGAAACGGCTGTTTCAGCCCTCGCACCGCTCCTCCGAGAGCGGATCACAGCAGCGGCTGGATCTCGGTCTTTACATCGCCTCCGAGATTGCGAAAGCCCACGGAGGGACGCTTTCCGCAACGTCGACGGCTGAACAAACACGCTTCACCGTGCGGCTGCCCCTTTAACCTGCCGACAATATTCCGCATTTACCGCGGCTTGTGGTGGGTGATGACGGCGTCAATGCCAGTCGACGACCGGTACCAGTGTCTGGAGCTTGTTGCGGATCATGTGGTGGCCGTCCTGGGTGATTTCATTGGGATATCTGTCCCAATGCCAGCCGACGCGGATTTCCTTTAGCCGCGAAACCGCGCCGGTTTGAATCATCCGGGACAGGATCCGGTATTCCGCCCCCTCCACATCCATCTTCATGACGACGAGATCGTTCTCGCTCGTGTTCTCTTCAAGCCACTTGGCTAGATCCACCGATGGAACCGGATATCCCTTGTGATAATCGATCGTCCAGGGCGACCGCAGGCTCTTGCCGATGATGAGCGTCGACGATTCGTCGCTCGGCCCGCCGGGGTAGAAGGTGGTCGTCCCATTCTCGATCCAGGCTGCACATTCCAGGATATGAACGTTTTTGTTGCCGGCAAATTTCCTACGGAGCTCGTCGGCGAGCTGACGCGCGGGTTCGAAACCATAGACGGTAAAATCCGGGTTCTGGCGGAGGAAGTTGTCGATCGTCACGCCGTGATTCGAGCCGAGATCGATGTAGATCTTGCGCCCTGATGGTTGCTGTATCGTTTGCGTGACGTCCGTCTGGGAAGCGCTGAGCTTGTAGGGCCGGCCTTCCGCCATCCCGACTTTAAGATAATGACGCCGCGGATTGACGCCGGATTGCGCGACATCCGGGTTGAGTTTCAGATAGTTCGCATCGTCGAAATCACGCGGCAGGCGCGCGCCCTTGAAATAGGGCCAGGCGAAGAGCGCGTTGTTCTGCAAATTGTCTTCTGCCGACGTGAAGTCGAAGCCCTGATGCCAGGCGCAGAAATTCCAGGAAAGCTGATCCCGCTTCGAGTATTTGGTGACCTGCGCCAGCCATTCGAAGCCCATCTGCGTCACAACTTCGTTCTGGTGTTCGCGCAGAATGAAGGTGCCGGCATTGAGGCCGGAATGGGCCGGGAAGCCGGCAAGCCTGTAGGCTTCCATCTGCGCCTTGATGACATTGGGATCGTCATAGCCGAGCTCTATGACGGCCTTTGCTTCGTCGTAAGCGCAGTCCCGCCAGGGATGCCGCAGCATCACCCATCGATCATGCGCAAATCTCTGGAAAATATTCGAGGCGTCGGTCTTTAAGACCACGGTATTGTCGATATAGAGGCTCTTCTTATACTCGCTCAGGAATACGGACGGGAGGGCCTTTATCCGCTTGGAAATGCGGTGGCTGTCGACCGTGGTCTTCGGAATATATTTGATCTTCCAGGTTTCCGATTTCAGCTCGGGGTCGTCGGTAAAGCAGACATAGTCAACGTTCCTGTCGCGATAGGCGATATCGGCGAACGCCTCGCTGTAGCCGAAGAGGCAGGTGTAGACGACAAAATCCGGCTTATTTTCCTGAGAGCGAAACTGCGTCATTTGAACATCCAAAATCAAAGCCTCTCGACCCGAGCGCCGTCGCAGCGGCGGCCCTTCATCGACATCACGGTCGGATTGTTTCGACTTAGCAGAGTCGCCGGCTGCCGCGTAGCCTTTGCGTAAAAGAGAGGAGTGCTATCCTTCCGAGACCGCAATCTCGGCTTCGCTTGCGGCCCAGAGGAAAGCCTCGCGCGCTTTCTCCGCCGGCTTGCTGCCGTCGAGGACCTCCTGGCACGTAACCAAGGCGTTGATGAAAGCGGGGCCTTCCGTCACCGGCCAGTAGTGCAGCAGGATCGACCGCAATTCGCTTACAGTGCCAGCCCGCTTGCGACCGCCGGCTGCCAAGACCTCCACATATAAGACCGGAATCGAAGTATATGTCATTGCGCCACCTCACTTATTGAGCT
>JAGWJK010000906.1 GCA_028865845.1 Rhizobiaceae bacterium | reverse complement strand
GCCAACTGCTTCGGGCCGGGCGTGGTGTGTATATGCTGCCGGTCACGAGCCGGTTCGGCACTCGGGCGCCGTCGGTGGAGCAGGCGGTCGAGGCGCTTGCCGCTCAGCGTGGCGAGGTCATCGTCTCAAGCGGTGCGGCGGCCGCCAACAGCCTCGGCCTTACGACGCAGGTGCCAGTCCGGTCGGTTTATCTGACCTCGGGTCGCACCCGGAAGATGAGCCTCGGCAAACAGATCGTCGAGCTTCGCCACGCTCCGCGCTGGCAACTCACCATGGCGCATCGGCCGGCAGGACAGGCAGTGCGGGCGCTTGCCTGGCTCGGACCTGAGAGAGCGGAGTCGGCCCTCCAGACGCTGAAGCGCAAGCTCCCGCCCTCCGCGTTTAACGAGCTAGTAGCGGCGGCGCCTCAGCTTCCGACCTGGCTTGCGCGCAGCGTAGGTAAGGTCGCGCATGGCTGACGCCTTCCTCCTTCTTCCGGCCGAGGATCGCCTTGAAGCCTTGAGCGTCGCTGCCGACCGCTCGGGCCGACCGGCGCACCTGCTGGAGAAGGATGCGTGGGTCGTGTGGGCCCTGGCGACGCTCTACGGTTCGTCGCTCGGCGAACATCTGGTGTTCAAGGGCGGCACTTCATTATCGAAGGCCTATGGCGTTATCCGGCGGTTCTCCGAGGACGTCGATCTGACCTACGACATTCGCGTGCTCGCCCCCGACCTTGTCGGGGACAATGGCGAGGCGCTGCCGAAGACGCGGAGCGAAGAAAAGCGCTGGACCAGCGCAGTGCGCGAGCGCCTGCCGCAATGGGTAACGGAGGCCGTTCAGCCGGTCATCGCCGAAGCACTGGCGGGCGAGTCCCTGTCGGCCGTGATCCGTGTCGATGGTGAGAAGCTCTTCATCGACTATGAGGCGACAACGGCAGGCTCGGGGTATGTCTCGCCGAGCGTCATGCTTGAATTCGGCGCCCGCTCGACAGGCGAACCTGCGAGCCCGCGCGATGTCACCTGCGACGCGGCCGGGCTGGTGGATGGCGTGATCTTTCCAACCGCTCGGCCGAGGGTCATGCATGCGGAGCGGACTTTCTGGGAAAAAGCGACCGCGATCCACGTCTTTTGCCTTCAGGAGCGGCTGCGCGGTGATCGTTTCGCGCGTCACTGGCATGACGTGGTGCGTCTCGATGAAGCCGGCTTCGCGACGGCGGCCTTCGCTGATCGCGAGCTGGCCAACGCCGTGGCGCGTCACAAGGCGATGTTCTTCGCTGAGAAGGCCGCCGACCGATCTCAGATCGACTACACCTCGGCGGTGAGCGGCGGTTTGCAGCTCGTGCCAGCCGGTGACGGCGCGAGGGCTCTCGCAGAAGATTACGCGCGTATGGTCGACGATGGGCTCCTTCTCGATGAAGCGGAGCCTTTCGAGACGCTCATGGAGCGCTGCGCAGACATCACCGCGCGAGCCAACAGCGCGGCAGGATAAGAAAAAACAAGCTGGGAGGCGACGGTGTACATTTCCGAAATCTATGCGAGTGGCTTCCGGTGCTTCGATCCGACCGCTCCGTTGCAGCTTAAGCTCTCGCCTGGTCTCAATATTCTCGTGGGACCGAACGATGCCGGAAAGAGTGCGATTATCGACGCTGCTCGCTACGTGCTGTGGACGCGTGGCGACGACTATATCCGCCCGGACGAGCACGATTTCCACGTCGATGGCGATGGCGCACGGGGGTGCGACTTCATCGTTCGCTGCACCTTCGACGATCTCAGCGCGGATGAAGAGGCTCGGTTCCTCGAATGGTGCACCAACGAAAAGGGGAAGCTTCGTCTCCACGTCTGTATGCGGGGCGCTCGGCGCGTTTCTCCTGGCGGTGGCAGCATCATCTCCAGCCAGCACCGGGCTGGCGCCGAAGGTGAAGGCCTGCCGCTCGACGGGGAATTGCGCGAGTATCTGAAGGCCACCTATCTCAAGCCTCTGCGAGACGCCGAGCGCGAGATGCGAGCAGGGCGGCGGTCGCGCCTGTCGCGGATCCTCGGCGCGATGCCCACGATGGGGCCGCAAAGCAAACCCGCCGCGCAGGGCGGCGATGCAACGCTCCACGACACACTCACGGCGGCTGATGTGGCGGTCCGAAACAACGCCGCGGTTGGCGGCGTCGCCAGCAGCGTCAACACGGATTTCCTCGACAAGCTGTCATTCGTGGACGATCGCCTCGTCGCGACGCTGGACCTCGGCGCTGGCGGTTCTTTCGATCAGATTCTTGAGCGGTTCGAACTCTACCTGAATGCCAAGGTAGGCAACGAGCGCATCCAGCGCGGCCTGGGCTACAACAACCTGCTCTTCATGGCGGCAGAGCTGCTGTTGCTCCAGTCCCATCCCGATCAGGTGCCATTTCTGCTGATCGAGGAGCCCGAGGCGCATCTACATCCGCAACACCAGACGCTCTTCATGGAAGTGCTCGCGGCCCGTGCTGCCAAGCCGGACCCCGACAAGGGCGAGACCCATCAGCAGGTCCAGGTGCTGCTTACGACCCATAGCCCTCAGCTCGCGGCCGGCGCCGATCTTGAGACCATGACGATGATCGTCGGCCACCGCGCCTTTCCGCTGGGCGCGGCCCATACCCGCCTCGAAGTGGACGATTATGAATTCCTTCGTCGGTTCCTCGACGCGACCAAGGCCAACCTGTTCTTCGCCCGCGCGCTGGTTGTCGTCGAGGGCGACGGTGAGCACCTGTTGCTGCCGGCAGTCGCCGAGAAGCTCGACCGTCCGCTCAGCCGTCACGGCGTGTCGATCGTCAATGTCGGCCACCGTGGTCTTTTTCGCTACAGCCGGATTCTGCAGCGTAAGGCCGGGAAC
>JAGWJK010000905.1 GCA_028865845.1 Rhizobiaceae bacterium | reverse complement strand
GATGCACCAGCGGATCGGCAAGCCGTTCGATGACCGTCTTGTCGACTTCGGTGGTCTCGCCTTCCGTAACAAGCTCGATGACCTTACCGGTTTCGCGGGCGAGATCGTGTACGAGGCGGCGGAAGCGCGAGAACAGGCTCGCGACCGGCACCATGCGCAGCACCATCATCGTATCGCGCAATTCGCCGGAGAGGCGTTCGATTTCTTCCGAGACGGATCGCAGCCCGATATCGGCACTGGCGCTGGCAAGCTGGCTGAGGCGCGATTGCGCGATCACCAGTTCGCCGACACGATCCATGAGTTCGTCGAGGCGTTCGGCCGGAACGCGCACGCTTTCGGCAGCTTTGGCATGACGCTGATCGGCGGCGGCAGGTACGGGAGCCGACACGGCAGCCACGGGTGCCGGCGCAGGAGCGACAGCAATCTCTTTCTTGACCGGTGCGGCCTCGGCAATGGATGCCGGTACGGCGACAGCCTGCGGCTTTGCGGCCGCGACCGGCTCTTTCGCCACTGTGGCAACGGGCTCACCACCGATTTCCTTAACGTCGAGCTCCATGTCGTCCATAACGAAAATGAAGACGTCGTCGATCGCCGAACGCGGCTGCTCGGAGGTGAGCGTCACATCCCAGGAAAGATAAAGCTCCGTCGGCACCAGCGCGGTCAGCGACGGAACGGCCGAGGTGTTGGCGACGACGCGGCATTCGCCGAGATCGCGCAGTTCATCCAGCAGTCCGAGCGGGTTGGTGCCGTTGATCATGGCGTTTACCGGCAGGCTGAAATGAATCTGCCAGGTCTTACGCTTGTCCTTGGCGACTGGCGCAGGCTGTGCAACGGCGGCGGGTGCTGCCTGTTTTGCGCCCTCGCCGGCACCGCCGACTGCGCTCTGCAATTGCGCGAGAAGCCGCTGGCTAGTCGCGCCATGGTCGCCGTTCGGATCGTCGACGAGCGCCCGCATGTGGTCCTGGGCGTCGAGAACGGCGGCCACGAGTTCGGCGGTCGCCGGCGTCTCGCCCTTGCGGACGCGATCAAACGCGGTCTCGCAATGATGCGTAAAGGCGGCCAGGGCATCGAAGCCGAACATCGAGCCGGAGCCCTTGAGGGTGTGAAGGCCGCGGAATACCGCGTCGATCAGGGCCTTGTCATCGAGCTGATGGGTAAGGTCGAGAAGCCCGGCTTCGATCTGCTCCAGGCATTCGGCGGCTTCTGTACGAAAGACGGCAATTGGATCAGGCGAACTCATCTTCCCAGCACCTTTTTGACGATCTTGACGAGATTTTCCGGATCGAAGGGCTTGGTCAGCCAGCCGGTGGCACCGGCAGCCTTGGCGCGCGCCTTGAGATCGGCATCGGATTCAGTCGTGAGGAAGATGATCGGAACGCCCATGTGGGCCGGCAGCTTGCGCAGTTCCTCGATCATGGTCAGCCCGTCCATGACGGGCATGTTGAGGTCGGTGACGATGAGGTCGAAATGTCCGGCCTTGGCTTTGTCCAGGCCTTCGGCGCCGTTCACCGCCTCGGTGATCTCGTAGCCGGCATTGGTCAGCGTCATCTTGGTCGTCAGCCGGATGCTGGCGGAATCGTCAACGGTCAAAATCTTCGCAGTCATGGGTGTACCTCGTCATGTAGCCAGAATTGAGCATCTTCGGCCGTAAAGGCGTCGATGAATCCGCCTCGCTGCAAGACTTTCAGTACAGAACCACTGGCCGGAGAAGAAAGGTGAAGCGTTTTACCGGCCGCTTTGGCCTCGATACGAGCGGATTCGACCAATTGTACGAAGCTGAGATCGGCTTCTGCATCCGCTGCAACTTCGAGGACGAGCGTTTTGCTGTCCTGAAGCTTCAAAGTCATACTTTGATGAATATCTGATATCGACCTGATATTCAGGATATCAGGCAGAGAAATAGATTCCGAATATTTATCGCCCATTTTTATTCTCGCCCCAATATCGAACAAATACTTGAACAATAACTACCGAATCTCATGTCAGGCTTAACAGGGCGTAAATGCAGGTTGTACAATTCGACATTTTGGCGGCTATGAATTCTCACCATGCAGAAATGACCCATGGATTTTCACGGAAAGAAATTCACTGAAATTTCAGTGATTTAAGTCAAATGAGATTAAAAGGCGAGCTTTCGGGTCAGCAAATCTTAACCCTGCTCGCGAAAGGCAGGCCTACAACGCCCACGAGTCCGGCGAATTTACCGGAATTTTCCATCCCACATTTAAGAGTTGAGTCAAACGAGCCTTTCTCCAAGTAAAGGGACAGATATGAAAAACGGGGCAGCTCTGGCATACAACGTCGACCGTTCGTGGGGACAGCCACGGGCGATCGATGTCAGTCGCACACTCGAAGCCGCACGCAGCGAAGTCGAGAAACGCTTTCTCGACGGCGGGGCCGTCCTGCTTTCGGTGATGGAAGCCCTGAACGAGCTGCTATCCTCACTCGGCCGGCTCACGAGCGCGCTCGACAGCAACGGCGGCAGCGATGCGACGGCCGACTTGCTGCAGACGGTCAGTGGGCTCTCCGATCTGCCTGGGCTGGAGTCGCGGCGGCAGGAAAGCTTCGCCTTTCTGTCCGAGGCCGGCGCCAAGCTGCACAGCCATGTCAGCGACATGCAGGAAACCATGCGCTACCTGCGCACCTTCGCCGTCACGGTAAAGATCACCGGCGCCGGCATTGCCGAATTCGCCGGGTTCGCCGAGGAAATCCTCGCGCGCATCCATTCCGGCACCACCGAGGTCAACACCTTCGCCCAACAGCTCATCGCCCTCGAACGTGAGCTCAAGATCGCCATGAACTTCGGCGCCACGACGGCGAAGGCCTATGATCGCAATG
>JAGWJK010000904.1 GCA_028865845.1 Rhizobiaceae bacterium | reverse complement strand
CAAGTAGATTTGTCAACCGCCCATCGTGCTCTACGAGGATCTCTCCGGCGTCGGGCTTGTAGTTCGCATAGAGCGACCGCAACAAGGTCGACTTGCCCGCTCCAGACGGTCCGTGAAGACACACGCACTCCCCGGATCTGATTGCCAGTTCGATCCCACGAAAAACTGGCAGGACGACACCGCCCTGGGTGTGAAGAGTGAAGGTCTTGGTCAGATCTTTGGCATGGAGTCGGATTGTCATGTTTTGATACCTCTTGCTTCAAACCTGGAGGACGGACGAGACAAGCAATTGCGTATAAGGATGGTGCGGGTCGTCGAGAACCTGATCGGTCAGGCCTTCCTCGATGACGCGGCCACGCTGCATGACCATCAGGCGATCCGCCAGTAGGCGAACAACCGCCAGATCGTGTGTGACGATTATGACGGCGATCCCCAGCCCCCGGACCAAGCCCCGCAGGAGGTCCAGCAGGCGAGCCTGTACCGAGACGTCAAGACCGCCCGTCGGTTCGTCCATGAAGACGAGGCGTGGTTGTGTCACGAGATTGCGGGCGATCTGAAGGCGCTGTTGCATGCCCCCGGAGAATGTCCTCGGCTGATGATCGGTGCGTGACAGATCGATCTCCACTTTGTGGAGCCAGTCCTGACCCTGGGCGCGGATCTCCCCATAATGTCGTGCGCCGACCGCCATCGGCCGCTCACCGATATTGCCTCCAGCGGAGATCGACATACGCAACCCGTCGCGCGGGTTCTGGTGGACGATGCCCCAGTCCGTGCGGGCGAGACGTCGACGTTCCGGTTCCGACATGGACAAGATGTCGACGGGCCCGCGTCCCTTCATGTCATACCGGATCGCGCCGCTGTCAGCTTGAAGCCTTCCGGACAGACATGCGAGCAGCGTGGACTTGCCGGAGCCGCTCTCGCCGACGATGCCGAGAACCTCGCCCGGCCGGATCGTGAACGACACATCCTGGCATCCGATGTGGTTGCCGTAAGACTTCGATAGATGCGAGACTTCGAAAAGCGGCGGACGGGAACCGATGCTCGTCATTGCGTTCACGGCAGTCATTTCGAGGCTCCTTCCGGGGCTGCGCCATGTCCTTCGCACTGACGGGTGTTGCAGAAGTCGGTGTCCGAGCAAACGAACATGCGCTTGCCCTTGTCATCGATGATGACCTCGTCGAGATAGCTCTCTGACGAGCCGCACAATTCGCAGCAGTTCGACCAGCTCTGGACTTTGAACGGGTGATCATCGAAATCGAGATTGCGAACCGTCGTATAGGGCGGAACGGCATAGATGCGCTTCTCGCGGCCGGCGCCCCAGAACTGGATGGCCGCATTGTTCTCCATTTTCGGATTGTCGAACTTCGGGATCGGTGACGGCGCCATCAGGAACCGACCGTTTATCATCGCCGGGTAGTCGTAGGTTTTGGCGATGTGACCGTATCGGGCAATATCTTCGTAAAGCGTCACCTGGATCGCGCCATATTCCGCGTAGGCATGCATCTTGCGCGTTTCGGTTTCGCGCGGCTCGATCATGCGGAGAGGTTCAGGCTGGGGAACCTGGTAGACGAGGATCTGGCCCTCGTCCATCTTCGCTTCCGGGATGCGGTGGCGGGTCTGGACGATCGTCGCGTCGGCGGTCTTTTCGGTGACCGCGACGCCGGCGACCGTCTGGAAGAAACGCCGGATCGAGACGGCGTTGGTCGTGTCGTCCGCGCCCTGATCGATGACCTTCAGCACGTCGG
Source organism: Rhizobiaceae bacterium (assembly GCA_028865845.1). GTDB lineage: Bacteria > Pseudomonadota > Alphaproteobacteria > Rhizobiales > Rhizobiaceae > Rhizobium. Next base: position 1,094 of record JAGWJK010000904.1, on the reverse strand, counting down.
TCGGACCGACCACGCTTGCCGTTATCTGGATGCCGCCGGTTCCCCACCCCTGGGCAAGCGGCATCTCACGCCCACCGAAAGGAACCTGATAGCCGGGGATTGAGAGGGCCTTGAGAAGAAACCGGCGGATCATCCGTTTGGTCTGTTCGTCGAGGAACGCGAAGTTGTAGCCATTGTCTGCGAGCTCGTCGTCGATATGGCAGGTTGGCTGGCCGCTCATTCCGCAGCCTCCTTGATGGTTGGTGCCGGCCGAGCGGCTTCATATTCGGCACGAAGCTCCCGCACGAGCTGCAGCTCGGCCTGGAAGTCGACGTAGTGTGGGAGCTTGTAGTGGGTCACCAGTCCGTTGGCGTCGACGCTGTCGGCATGGGAAAGGACGAATTCCTCGTCCTGAGCGGGATGGAGGACGTCCTCACCAAGCTCCTTGGCACGAAGCGCGCGGTCGACGAGCGACATCGACATTGCCTTCCGCTCATTGTGTCCGAAGGTGAGGCCATACCCGCGGGTGAACTGCGGCGCCTTCTCCAGGCTGCCGCGGAAGCTGTTGACCATCTGGCACTCGGTCATCGCGATTTCCGCGACTTCGATAGGGAAGCCCAGTTCTTCTGGCACAATTTCGACCATGACCTCGCCGAGCCGAAGCTCGCCGACGAAGGGATGGTTGTAGCCGTAGCCTCGCGTGGTCGAGTATGCCATCGACAAGAGAAAGCCCTCGTCGCCACGCGCGAGCCCTTGGAGGCGTTGGTCGCGACCGGCCGGAAACTTCATCGGTTGGCGCGTCAGGTCGAAGACCTCATCCAGACCGTCGTCGATATCCTTTTCGATCACGCCCTCGTTGTCGAGGAAGTCGACAACATGCGGCATGTCGGTGTCGACGGGATCGGGCGCGAGCGCTGCCCGCTCCCGCTCGATACCGTCGGCAGCCAGGGAAAAGTCGAGCAGTCGATGGGTATAATCGTAAGTCGGGCCCAGGATCTGGCCGCCAGGAAGGTCCTTGAAGGTCGCCGAGATGCGGCGGCGGACGTCCATTTCGGCAGTATCGATCGGATTAGACACACCGATACGCGGCAAAGTAGTCCGATAGGCTCGAAGCA
>JAGWJK010000903.1 GCA_028865845.1 Rhizobiaceae bacterium | reverse complement strand
GACCGTTAGATCATCGATCTTCTTGACCTCTTTGACGCCAGTCAGATAGACGGCCGCCTTGGAAGATGGGTTCATGTCGAATTCCGGCGACCAGAGCCACAGGATCGCATCGGCATTGAGCGGTGTTCCGTCGGTGAACTTGACGCCTTCGCGCAATTTGATGGTCAGCACCGTGTTGTCGCTGTTGTATTGATAGCTGGTCGCCATGTCCGGGATGACCGGTCCACCGATCTTCTCGGGCGAGAGGAACAAGGCTCCCTGAATCAGGGCGGAGATGTTGAGATTGTCGACATGATAGCCGGGCTCCAGCCAGGACAGATTTGGCCATGGCGTGCCGTTGACGCCGGGAATGGTGATGGTGCCGCCGACTTTCGGCGCATCCTCGGCCTGCGCGGTGGTGCCGCCGAATGCCATCGTCAGTGCAAGCATTCCGATCGCAGCCGCGGCGCGGCGGCCCCATCGATATCCGCCTTCGGCAAAATGTGTGTACATGGTGTTCCTCTCCTCCGTTCTTGTTTTCATTTTGCCTCCCGGGGCGCCCGACGTTTCGGGGAGCCGCTTCGTCCGGCGCCTAGACCTCATTGGGCGACCCCTCCCGACTGGCATCCCTGTGGCGGGGCGATCCAAGCGATCGGGGATGGCCTTCGACCCTGATGCGGCGCCGGCGTGTTGATCGCAAAGGAGGACGGAATAGCGATTGCCCGATCTCCTCGCGGCCGCGACATTCTCCTCCGATTGCCGGCATTTCGGGCGACGTTGTCAGGTTGAAGGGACCAGATTAGATCGATAGCGTCCAATACCGATTTAGAGCGCCATCGATAGCCTTTCGAAATGAAGCGATCACACGCAAGGGCTGTCGGGAGCGATCAACTCGCCAGCAAGGCGGGGACGGAAAGGGATGAAAGTCATCTATCCATTTGGAAAAGCTTCGGACGTTCGCTGATATTGGTATTGGACCCTATCGATCATTGCTGATCCTTCTGTGGCATGCGCAGCTGACCGAAAAGGTTGCCTCGGCAGGGCTTTATTCTCATGATCGCCTGCCCTTGGCGCGCAAGTAGCATCTGATTTCGGTTCCGACGGTGGGATGTCGGGGCTGCCTTGAAGGACAAATGTCCGAGGCGGCCGAGTTTGCGATCCTCGATGATGTCCAGGACATGCCGGTCATATCGACAGGAGCATATCCGGGCCATGGCGATCGAGGCAGCAGCAAACGAGACTGAATGATGCAAGCTCGTGGAGGAGGCTTGAATGTATGAACTTTATCGCATCAACAAACGCTACATTATCTATGCGTTCCTGTTCGTCTTTCTCGGGATCTATTCCCTCGATCGACTGACGGTTTCGATTGCCGGCAGCACCATTTCCAAGGAAATGAACCTCGGGCCGGTTGGGCTCGGCTATCTGTTTTCATCCTATCTCTGGCTCTACGCCGTCTGCCTGCTGCCGGCCGGCGCCTGGACGGATCGGATGGGAACGAGACGGATGGCCGCCATCGCCGCCGGGCTTTGGTCGCTGTTCCAGACATTGGGCGGTTTTGCCACCTCGGCGGCGATGTTGCTGCTGACGCGGCTTGGCAACGGTGCTTTCGAGGCAGCCGCCAATCCATGCGCCCACGCTACGATCCGCGAATGGACGCCCCGTCGCGAGCGGGGCATCGCCACCGCCATCTGGTTCAGCGGCGCGCATGCCGTGCCCGGTCTCGGTGCGCCCATCCTCGCCTGGATCGTTTCGGCCTACGGCTGGCGCATGTCCTTCATTGCAACGGGCGTACTGGGCTTCCTCTGGGTTCTGGGATGGGTGCTTCTCTATCGGAGGCCGGAAGAGGCGCGATGGCTGGCACCGGAAGAGCGCGACATGATCGTGCAGGAGCGGGATTTCGATCCGCCTGCCGTCGCCGGTCCCGGCCTTGGCTACAAGGGCCTGTTTGCCTCCTCGACGATGTGGGGATTGTTTGTGACGCAGGCTTGCGTCAACTACACGGCCTATTTCTACCTCGCCTGGCTGCCGACCTTCCTGCAGGCAGACTTTGGCCTTACCGTCGTGCAAAGCGGTGCCTATACGGCAATCCCATACTTCGTCAGCGCCGTGATGTGCCTTGTGCTGAGTTATGTCGCCGATCGTTTCCTGTCGGCAGACGCCGTTAGGGCCGGCAAGCGCCGTATTGCCGTTGCGCTGGCGAATATCGCCTCGGCGAGCGTCATCCTGGTGCCGCTTGCCGGGTCGGTGAACGTTGCCATGGTGATCCTGACGATCGCCTTCTGCGGCAACAGCTTCGCCCAGACGATGAATTTCGCGCTTGTCAACGACCGCCTGCGTTCATCGGGCGATACCGGTCGCGCCTATGCGATCTTCACGCTTGGCGGCATCGGTTTCGGAATGCTGAGCCCGATCATTACCGGCTACATGGTCGATTTCACGGGAACCTACAATTCCGCACTGGTCCTCATCGGTCTCATCGCCTTGCTGGGCACGGTGTTCGTCCTCTTCCTCACCAAGTATCCGATTGGTGATGATGGCGAGCCTGAAGAAGTTGAAGAGGCCGCTGCGCTGAGCCCAAGCCGATAGGGAGGGCGATCGTCGCTCATCAGACCGCCACCCTATGAAGCCCTCGCCTTACCCAACCAAGGCGAGGGCTTTTGATTCCGGAGGTTTTTGATTGGGAAAGCCGATAGATCGGGGGAGCCTGTTATAAAGCCTAGCGCTTACGGCGGGCTTTAGTTCTCAGTGCCGTAGATGCTCGCGACCGTCTGCCGAAAAAGTTGTATGGCGCGCGAGTCGCGCTCCTTGCTCCAGACAAGCGAGAGAATGACGGGCGGCATCTCCTCGGCAATTGGGATGA
>JAGWJK010000902.1 GCA_028865845.1 Rhizobiaceae bacterium | reverse complement strand
GACCGGCATCATGCTCGCCCGGCCGGCCTCGCTGTTCATTGCCGCAAGCCTCGGCTGGCGGTCGGTGTTCTGGTGCTCGGCATTGCTGATGGTGGTGATCCTGATCGCGCTTTTCCTGATGGTGCCGAAGCATCCTCCGAAAGGAAGATTGCGCTATAGCCAGATCCTGACTTCGATGGCGGGGCTTTGGCTCGCGCTTCCAGAGCTGCGTTGGCGGGCCGCCTACCAGTTTCTGATGTTCGGTGCCTTCAACATGTTCTGGACCGCGGCACCCTTGATGCTCGCGGACACTTTCGGCCTCAGCCAGCGCGCCATCGGCATCTTTGCTCTTGCCGGCGCCGGCGGTGCGCTATCGGCGCCGCTTGCGGGGCGGGCTGCCGATGGCGGTCATTCAAAGGCGACGACGCTTGCCTCCATGCTTCTTGTGGGTGTGGGCTTCCTTGCGACAGCAGGGGCAGCCGGCCTCGGAACGATCATCGGTCTTGCCGTCCTCGCGTTTCTGATCGACGCCGGCGTGCAGGCCAATCAAGTTGTTAGCCAGCGTATCATCTTCGCGCACGCCACGCCCGACAATCGCGGCCGCGTCAACGCGATCTACATGACGACCACCTTCATCGGCGGCGCGCTCGGCTCGCTCTTCGGCACCGTGACCTATCATTGGGGCGGATGGACCGCGACGGCTGTCTGCGGCGGCGTAATGGGCCTGCTGCTGCTCGTCTTGTTCGCTGTCGAACAGGGGCAGCAATCGAAATCCTGACACCAAATTGAAAAAGGTGCCCGATGCCGGGCGCCTTAGTTTGTATATCGTATCAAGGCTGGGGTCCGCGACAATGCCCTAGGCGGATTTGCGCGCTGCCTTGATCTCGTCGGCAATGCGCTCCGCCATCATGATCACGGGAGTGTTGGTATTGGCCCGGGGAATGGTCGGCATCAGCGAAGCGTCGCAGATGCGCAGGCCGCCTACGCCATAGACCTCGCCGACGCCGTTCGTCACGGCCTGGGGATCACCCTCGGAACCCATTTTGCAGGTGCCGGACGCGTGCCAGACGCCGCCGACCGCCGAGCCGATGAAGGCGGTAAGCGCCTTGTCGTCATTCAGCAGATCTTCGATCCTGATGCCGAGTGTTACGACCGAATGGATCAACCAGGGACGCAGGCCGTAGGAATGATCTAGCATCGCGCCGAAGAGGCCGCGCTGGACCTTGTTGACCCAGCCTTCGCCCGCGAGCTTAGCGACACGGGGCGAGTAGCTCGTGGGGAAGACCGGACCACGGTGGCCGTTCATGTGGGGATCGAGAAGGGTCTGCGCTCCGATGCGGAAACCGCCTTTCAGGCGCTCGAGGTCGCGTTCATCGGAAAGCATGCGGAAGTCGACCAACGGTTCGTCGCGTGTTTCAGCGCTCTTCAGCTGGACGTGGCCGCGGGAATAGGCCTTGTTGACCCAGATGAACAATGTACCGACGCGCTGCCCGACACTATGCCAGCCGGAACGGGCGATCATCGCCGCGTGCATGTCGCCTTCCGGTGTGCCGGGCAGGCCGGAGGAGAAGCGCAGGATGGCGTGATCGTGATGTTCGTTAAGATCGGCGAGCCGCGATTGCGGCGGCAGGTAGGTAGACACCGCGGTCGACGGATGTTCCATCAGATTGCGGCCGACGCCGGCCTTGTCGACGGCAACGGCGATACCGTGCTTGGCAAGCTCGCCGCCGGGGCCGATGCCGCTGCGCATCAAAAGCGCCGGCGTGTGGATAGCGCCGCAGCTGACGATGGTTTCGCGGGCGAGAATGGTTTCGACGGTCGACGGATTGCGCCCGTCGGAGACGACCGCGCCAGTCACGCGTCCGCCTTCCATGACCAGGCGATCGGCGAAGCGTTCGGTCAGGATGCGAAGGTTCTTGCGGGCCCGCACTTCAGGGGTGAGGTAGGCGACGGAGGTCGGCACGCGCTCGCCCTTGTCGCTGACAGCGATCGCGCCGACGTAGATGCCGTCCGTCCACTCGCCGTTTTGGTCCGGCTTGCGCTTGTGTCCGCGCGTTTCGAGCGTATCGATCACGCTTTTGACGAAGGGCGACATGTTGTTCGGCTTGATGCGACGGATCGGGATCGGTCCGCTGTCGCCGTGATATTGGTCGTGGAAGTCGATGTCGCGCTCGAGCTTGCGGAAATAGGGGAGGGCGGTTTCCCAGGACCAGCCGGCCGCGCCTTCGGCACCCCATTCGTCGTAGTCACCGGGTGCACCGCGATTGGCGACCATGGCGTTGACGGCGGAGCCGCCGCCAAGCACGCGGCCCTGTTCGTAACGGCGCGGGCTGCGGCCTGATGTGTCGCCGCGGGGTGCACCGATAAAGGCCTTGAGGTCGGCCCATATGTTGTTTTCGTCAAGATAGGCGCGGCCGGGATAGCGGCTGCGGATATTGTCGGGCAGGCTGTCGGCCGCAATATTGCGACCGGCCTCGACGAGAATGACCTCTACCTGGGGGTTTTCGGAGAGACGGGCAGCAAGGACGCAGCCTGCGCTGCCGCCGCCAAGAATGAGATAGTCGGTCATGATATGCTTCCTGTCATTACCGCAGATGAATGGACGTTACTTCTTGCCGCCGAAGCGCTCCGGATAGCCCGGCAGATCTTCGCAGCCGCACAGCGCATAATGCAGCGGCGGCATCTTCAGATTGACGTACTGATCCAGGTTTTCGTTGGTGATGGTCGGCTGCGGCAGAACCCACTTCGGGCCAGGCACGGACTGGCCGTCGAGGATCTTGACGGCCGCCTGCAACGCCGTGCGCCACTGATAGGCCGGATAGGTCGGCGCAATGCCCTTGAAGCCGGTATTCTTCCACTTCTGCAGATAG
>JAGWJK010000025.1 GCA_028865845.1 Rhizobiaceae bacterium | reverse complement strand
CGTCCCCCCGAACCCGGGCGCCCCTTCCAGATCCGCTCGAAAACCTGTCGGCCGATACCTCAATTTTTACCATTGCGCGGGTGAAAGACCGGTGCTAGCTTCCGCGCCATTCACAGGGGAGCTCCGTAAGGCCGGGGCTGAGATGTGGGGCGACATGCCTCCGGACCCTTCAAAGCTGATCTGGGTAATGCCAGCGGAGCGAGGTTAAAATGTTCTCAGGCGCGCAAGTATCTCTGTATCCCATGTCCGGCAATTTCGCCGGCATCATCCTCGACGCCATCAAGGCGCTCGATCCCTATCGCGATCAGTTACGTATCGAAACTGATGATATCGCCACCTTGCTCGTCGGCCCGCCCGAGGTGCTGTTTGCCGCCATGCGCGACCTCTTCGTGTTCGCGGCACGATCCGGCGAACATTGCGTGCTGTCGGCAGCCGTCTCTCGCGGCTGCCCCGGCGAGCCGGATGATCCGATCTGCGGCGTCAACCTTGGCGACGGCCCGAAGGCGCCGCTTGCCGAGCGCATCGAAGCTGCGATCAACGCGGTTGCCATGACGCAGGTCACCGAACAGCCGAGTGCGGCGCAGTTCTCGCTCTACGTCATGGGTACCGGCGACCACATGGAGGAGATCTACGGCTGCATCGACTTCCTGAAGCGTTCCGGCACTTTCGACCGCTCCAAGAATTTCTCCACCAAGCTTAAAGGCGATGCCGGTGCGATCTTCGCGACCTTGCAGGAAGCCTTTGTCAATTTCGGCCCGCCCGAAGGCCATGTGACCCTCGATATCACGGTATCCGCGAACAGCCCGACCAAAGCCTGAGCAAGGTCTCGGTCCATGCCGTCGCGTCCAGCAGCTTCTGCGCCTTCAGCGCTCCCTCGTGCCATCGCCGACGCCGCTCCGGCGATCGGCGCGGCCGTGGCCTTCCTGGTGCTTTGGGAACTCTATGCGGATTTTTCCGGCATCCGTCCGGCCATCCTGCCGGCGCCCTCGCGCGTCGTCGCGCAGGGCTGGCTGAACCGACAGGCACTGATCGACAATACCTGGCCGACGCTCGGCGCGACGGTTTCCGGCTTCGGCTGCTCGCTCGCCGTCGCCTTCGTCTTTTCCGTGCTGATGGATTTCGCCCGGCCGATTCGGCGTGCACTGTTCCCGCTCTTCGTCATCAGCCAGACGCTGCCACTCGTGGCGATCGCGCCGCTCATCGTGCTCTGGTTCGGCTTCGGCCTGCTGCCGAAGATCTTGCTCGTCGCCCTCGTCACCTTCTTTCCGATGCTGGTGGCGCTGCTGCAGGGCTATGAGGCGACGGACAAGGACATTTCCGAACTGTTGATCTCTATGAAGGCGTCGCGCTGGCGCATCTTTCTGCTGGCGCGGCTGCCCTCCGCCCTGCCCTATTTCTTTGCAGGCCTCAGGATCGCCATCACCTATGCCGTCGTCGGCGCGATTTTCGCCGAATATGCCGGCGCAGCGAAGGGCCTCGGCATCTATATCCTCACCGCCAAGAACAATTTTCGGCCCGACCTCGTGCTTGCCGCCGTTTTTGTCAGCGCCGGCCTAACGCTCCTGCTCTTTGCGATCGCCGTGCTCGTCGGCCATCTGGCGATGCCGTGGCGCCGTTCAGAAACATCGGCCTCGTCATGACGAACCACCACAGGCTGGAATTCCGCGGGATCAGGAAATCATACGGCGCGATGGCCGTGCTGGACGATATCTCGCTGCGTGTCGATGACGGCGAATTCGTCACGATCGTCGGACCTTCCGGTGCCGGAAAATCCACCATCCTGAAGCTGCTGACCGGCACGGAAAAAGCCGACGGCGGCCACATCCTTTTCGACGGCAAGTCGCTTTCGGAGAGCGCAGCATCCTTTGCCTTCATGCCGCAGTGCGACGCACTAATGCCATGGTCCCGCATCATCGACAACACCACGCTCGGCCTGCGTGTCCACGGCATGGAGCGGAAAGCCGCACGCGCCGTCGTCGCGCCGTTGTTCGAGCCCTTTGGCCTTGCCGGTTTCGAACGCCATTTTCCGTCCCAGCTGTCTGGGGGCATGCGCCAGCGCGCAGCACTTCTGCGCACCGTCGTCCAGAAACACGACATGCTCCTCCTCGACGAACCCTTCGGTGCGCTCGATGCGCTGACGCGCACGCAAATGCAGGAATGGCTGCAGACCATGTGGTCCGATCATCGCTGGACGGCACTGCTGATCACCCATGACGTCCGCGAAGCCGTGTTCCTCTCAGACCGCATATATGTGCTCTCGCCGCGCCCAGCGCGGATCATCCGTGAAATCCGCGTGCCCTTGCCGCGTCCGCGCAAGCTTTCCGATCTTGCCGATCCGGCCGTCCGCGACATCGAGACCGAAATCCTCGACACCCTGCTTCATCAACCGAATTGCCAGAAACCACGATAAAGGAGACCGCCATGCCGCTTCTGACGCGCCGCCAGGCCCTTGCCCTCACGCTTGCCTCCGCCACGCTGCCTCTCGCTCGCACTGCCTCCGCGGCTGCCGACGCCGCGCAGGTGAAGATCGCGCTCGACTGGACGCCGAACACCAATCACATCGGCCTCTACGTCGCCCAGGCGAAGAATTTCTACAAGGACGCCGGTCTTGATGTGCAGATCCTGCCATACACAGATACGGGCGCCGGCACGCTGGTCGCCAATGGCGTAGCCGATTTCGGCATCGCCGGCCCGATCGGCCTCTTCACCCAGCATGCTGCAGGCGCGGATATCAAGGCTGCCTATGCCGTCGTCCAGACCGAAACCGGCCGCGTCGTTTTCAACGATGCCCGCAAGGACATCCAGCGTCCCCGCGATCTCGACGGCAAGACCTATGGCGGCTTCGGCAGCGCCTGGGAAAATGCGCTGATCTCCGCGATCATCCGCAACGATGGCGGCGAAGGCAAGATCAACACCGTGACGCTCGGCACCTCCGCTTACGAAGCGCTCGCCAACGGCTCAGTCGATTTCACGCTCGAAGTCTATACCTGGGAAGGCATCGAGGCCGAGCTCGAGAAGAAGGCGCTGCGCCGCTTCCGCTATGCAGACTACGGCGTTCCGGACGAGCAGACCTGCCTCATCGTTTCCAGCGACGCCTATCTGAGCAAGAACGCCGATGCCGCCAAGGCCTTCATCCAGGCAACGAAGCGCGGCTATGATTACACCGTCGATCACGCGGACGAAGCGGCCGATTTGTTGATCGCGGGCTCCGGCGGCGCCCTCACCAACGCCGATCTCGTCAAGGCATCGCTGAAGGAGCTGATCGGCGGCCACTATCTCAAGACCGCCGACGGCAAGAGCGGCACCATCGATCCCGTAAAGACGCAGGCGGTCGGCGACTTCCTTTTCGCCCACGGCATCCTGCTCGACGGACAGGGCGCCGCGCTGAAGGAAAAGCCGGACTTCACCACCTATTACACCAACCTGCTGCTTGCCTGATCGCATCGGTGCACTTGCCCATATCGCCCCTATGGCCTAACCAGCTTTAGGGGCGAGACGGAGCGAGGATGGAAAAGGACAAGCGGCTCGCAGGAGCGGATTTCATGCGCGCGCTCGCGTGCTTGATGGTGCTTGCCCACCATCTTGTCCTGCGCATGGATTTCGGCAAGGTGCCGGACGCGCTTTCGCTGCCCTTCCATCTCGCGCGCTTCGGCAATTACGGCGTCACCGTCTTTTTCATTCTGAGCGGCTTCCTGCTCTCTCGACCCTTCTGGCTGGCGCTCGACAGGGGTCTGCCGCCACCTTCGCTGAAAATCTACGCCATGCGTCGCGCCGCCCGCATTCTGCCGGGCTTCTGGGTCGCGCTGACCATCGGTTTCCTGCTCAGTTTCCTGGTCTATGACTTCGCGCTCGACGGTGAACTGCTCGGACGTTACGTCGCTGGCCTCCTTCTGATGAGCCAATGGCATTGGCGCACATTCTTTCCGGTCCAAGGGGACGGGCCTCTTTGGTCGATCCCGTTCGAGACCACCTGCTACGTCCTGTTGCCGATCGGGTTCCTGCTGCTGTTCAAACCGCGCCTGAGGTTTCGCCAGGCGGTTTCCGCGCGCATCCTCTGGCTCGGCGTGATCGCGCTCGCGCTTCTCGGACAGTGGCTGATCGTCGGCTATTTTCAGACAGACAGCATCGGGCGCGGCTGGGAATATGGCTTTCAGGGCGGCGCCAAGGAATGGATGCCGCGCTACAATCCGATCGGCTTTTTTGCGATCTTCGCCATCGGCGCATGGGCGGCCGGCATCCAAACGATGCTCCCGGCGCGGCGTTCGCTTTTCCATGATGCCATCGCAGCCATCGCGCTGACGGTCGCAGCAAGCCAACTCTACCTGTCGATCGGCGGCACCTGGGAGGGTTACGGCTGGCTCGGCATTCCCTATCGCTTTCCGGTCTTTCCGCTGGCCATGGGCGCGGCTCTCTGCACACTGCCGCAATCGGCCTTTCTCGGACGGCTGCTGGACAATTCGCTCAGCCGCTACGTCGCAATCGTCTCGTTCGGCGTCTACATCTGGCAGGATATCGTGCTGACGCTGATGAAGCAGCTTGCCCCCTGGAGCTTCGGCGCCGGATCGGACGACATGCTGGCCGGATGGGCCTGGTCCAGCCTCGTCGCCATCCTTATCGTCTTCGTCATCGCAACGATCAGCTATATCTTCCTTGAACGTCCCGTCATGCGATGGGCGAGGACCCGCGAACAAGCCGCCTATCGCACCATTCACGCCTGAACGAACGAAAAAGCCGCCCCGCGAAAATTACGCCGAGCGGCAAGATAGGTCGAAAAAGCGCGGCTGTGAGGCAGCCGAACCAGATCTCAAATGCGCGTCGCCTTCAGGCGGTCCTCGTCGAGGACGATGCCGAGACCGGGCGCGGTCCCGAGTTCCAGCCAGCCCTTGTTGTGTTTCAGCGGCGTGGCCAGCGGATAGTCGCGGCGCTCCTCGCTCCATTCCGGATTGTCGTAGGGATATTCGAGCCAGGGCGCATCACCGACACCGGCGGTCAGATGCGCATTGGCGAGCACGCCGATACCGTTTGTCCACGAATGCGGCGTAAACTGAACGCCCGCTTCGCGCGCCTGATAGACGAGCCGCCGGCAACCGGTGATGCCGCCGACAAGGGCGACATCCGGCTGTACGACGTCGAAGGCGCGTTCCTCGATAATATCGCGAAACTCGTAAAGCTCGCGCGTCATCTCGCCGCCAGCGATGCGTACCGAGGTCGCCTGCTTCAGTTCCTTCATTCCCTTCCGGTCGGAGCGGTAAAGCGGCTCCTCCATCCAGTAAATGCCGAGCCGTTCCAATTCTTTCGCGACGGCCAGGGCGTCCTTGAAGGTCCAGGGCAAGGTCGTATCCCACGGCATGCGCCAACCCTGATTGCAATCGACCATGAGTTCCAGCCTGTCGCCGACCTGGGCACGGATGGCTTCCAGCGCCTTCACATCTTCGCGCCAGCTGCCGCGGCCGCCTGACGACGACGAGAAGCGAACCTTCATCGCCGGAAAGCCTTCCTCGACATAACGCTCGGCCTGATCCGCCATGGCGGCGGGCTCGCGCAACACGCCGGAGGAGGCGTAGAGCCTTACCCGACCGGCGCGGCCGCCGAGCATGCGCCATACCGGCTCGCCGGTAATCTTTCCGGAAAGATCCCAGAGCGCCAGATCCATCGGCCAGCAGCGGCCATAGTGGAAATTGATGTGCGATAGCACTTCGTAATGCCGCTCGACATGCCGTGGGTCCTCGCCGATGAACAGGTCCTCGTGTCCCTCGAAACCTTTCATCAGGTCGCCCGAGCCGATGCCCTCGCGGCCTTCATCGTCGCGCACGCGCACGATGGTCGCATCGAAATGCCGACGCGGCCGGCCATCCCAGCTGGCCTTGAACGGCGGATCGAGCGGCAGCCGGTGATGGCTGATCTCGATGGAAACGATCTTGCTCATGACGACACTTCCTCCCCCAAACCCTGTCAGCCGAACTGCTGCCAGATGGTCTTGTAGTCGCAATACTTGTCGATTGCATGCACCGAACGGTCGCGGCCGAAACCGGACTGCTTGAAACCGCCGAACGGCGTTGCGAAGTTCGACATATCGTAAGTGTTGATCCACACCGTACCGGCATGGATCGCCTCGGAAAAGCGGTGAGCGCGATCCATGTCCTTGGTAAAGACGGCGCCGGCAAGACCGTAGATCGTGTCGTTGGCGATTTTCAACGCTTCCTCTTCGCTGTCGAAAGGAATGGTTGCAAGCACCGGCCCGAAGATTTCCTGACGTGCCAGGCTCATATCGTTGGTCATATCGACGAAGACGCCGGGCGAGATGTAATAGCCGCCGGTCTCGCTCAGAACCTGCTCGGCGCCGAACGCACGGCGCGCGCCTTCCTTTTCGCCGGCAGCGATCATTCCGAGCACCTTCTTCATGTGCTCTTCCTCGATCAGCGCACCGATCTGGGCCGAGGGATCGAGCGGATGCTTGAGCGCGATGTCGCTCTTCGTCACCGCTTCGATCTTCGCGATCAACTGGTCCTGTACCGAGCGCTCGACGAGCAATCGCGTCGAGGCATGGCAGGTCTCACCGGAATTATAGAAACAGCCCCAGGCGGCAGCGCTTGCGGCGGCATCGAGATCGGCGTCCGCAAACACGACCAGCGGCGACTTGCCGCCAAGTTCCAGCGCCACGCGCTTGACGTTCGACTGTGCTGCATAGCCCATAATCAGCTTGCCGACTTCGGTCGAGCCGGTAAACGCGATCATGTCGACATCCATATGCAGGGCGAGCGGCTTGCCCGTTTCCTCGCCATAGCCGGTGACGACGTTGAGCACACCGGCGGGCAGGCCCGCTTCGAACGCCAGTTCCGCCAGGCGGATCGCCGAGAGCGAGGATTGCTCGGCCGGCTTCAGCACCACGGAATTGCCGGCGGCAATCGCCGGGCCGAGCTTCCAGGCATCGATGATCATCGGGTAGTTCCACGGCGTGATCGCACCGACGACGCCGATCGGCACCTTGCGGACCAGAGCCCGCGCATTCGGGCCGGTGGGAGCGATCTCGTCATAGAGCTTGTCGATCATCTCGCCGTAGAACTGGATGCCGTCAGCGCAGAGGCGAACGTCGACGGTGAGCGAGGCCATGACCGGCTTGCCGACATCAAGCGTTTCAAGCATCGCCAATTCGTCGCCATGGGCGCGGATCAAATCGGCCCATTTCAGCATGATCTTCTTTCTCTCCAGCGGGTCCTTCTTCCGCCAGATACCGCTTTCGAAGGCAGCCCGTGCAGCTGCGACAGCAGCATCGACGTCCGCCGCATTGCCGCGGGCGAGCCGCGCGCCCGGCTTGCCGTCCATCGGGCGGATACGGGTGAAAGTCTCGCCGGTTGCAGCTGCACGATGAGCGCCATCGATGAAGTGGCGCCCTTCGGGCTTGAGGCCGGAGAGAACGCTTTCCCAATAATCGCGCGTGTAGTTCTTGGTCATCTCAGATTCCTTTCGGGAGCGCCATGACGGCGGCGGCGATGCGGTCGATATCGGCATCCGTCACATCGCGGATGGTCGAGCGGCGCATCGGCTGATTTTCGGTGGCGTACATTTCGCGGGCCAGATCGGCGGCATCGAAGGGCTTGAAGGCAGCGGGGAGAGCGCGGACGACACCGCAACGGTCCATCCAGGCTGAGACGAATGCGGGCAAAGCAGCCGCATTATCAAGACCGCAGGCTCTGGCCGCGGCGTTGAGCTCGCTCGTATCGGCCTCGACCAGCCATGGCAGGGTCGCTTCGAAACCGAGCGCCGTAGCAAGACCGTGATGGACCGGTGCAAGGCCGGCAAGCGCGTGGCTGACGTTGTGCGCGATCGCCGTGCCGCAATTGTCGATGGCGATGCCGGCGAAGCATGAACCGAGCAGCACATCGCCGCGGGCGTCGATGTTGCCGGGCTCCTTGACCGCGGTCTCCAACGCGCCGGTGATCAGCCGGAGTGCCTCATGCGCGTAGAATTGCGCGCCGCGATGCGTGTTGCGGTTGGTCGCCGCTTCGAAGGCGTGGATGAAGGCATCGAGGCCGCACCACGCAGTCAGATTGGCTGGCAGGGTCGTCGTCAGGCTCGGGTCGAGGATAACGAGATCGGCCTTGGTCTCCGGCCCCCAGATCCAGAGCTTCTTGCCTTCGGGTCCAGCGAAAATATTGGTGGCCGAGGTTTCAGAGCCGGTGCCGGCCGTGGTCGGCACCATGATCTTCTTCAGCGGATGCTTCGGCAAGGGATTGGCCGCCAGGGCATAGAACATCGGATCCTCGCCGGAGGCCGCCGCGCAGGCAACGATCTTGGCGATATCCAGCGCCGAACCGCCGCCGACGCCAACGACCAGATCGGCACCCTTGGCAACGTCGATCGCCGCGCGCAGATGCGCGAGCCTCGGCTCGCCGGCAAAATCGGAAAACACCCGCGTGGTGATGCCGGCTTCCGTGAGATCGGCCTTGATTCGGTCGGCAAGACCGGACTGGGCGAGGAAGGCGTCGATCACGAGAAGGACGGCGTTGACGCCCTCGAAGGATTTCGCAGCGGCGGCAAGGCCGGACAGGGCACTGGCGCCGAAGCGGATATCGGGGATGGCGGAAATGGAAAAGGACAAGGGATCACCTGCGAAACGGCGGCAAATAAGATGCGATAATCCTGCATCACAATTTCAGCTCTTCAAATAAGGGCATTTCTCAGGAATATTGATGATCTGACGTTATGGAGAGATCATGCTTGAAAAGATCCCGCTGGAGGCCTTCCGGGTGTTCGACGCCGCGGCGCGAGCGATGAATTTTTCCCGTGCCGGAAGGGAGCTGAATATCACCCAGGCGGCCGTCAGCCGCCGCATCAAGGGGCTCGAGGACCATTTGAATGCCACCCTCTTCACCCGGCGCGGTCGCAATCTGGCACTGACGCCGGATGGCGAGCGACTGTTCCAGCGTGTCCGCGCCACGCTCGAATATCTGGAAGAAAGCCTGGAGCCGTTTCGCGCCGGCTCAGGCGAGATCATCTCGATCGCCGCCAGTGGCTCCGTCTCGCATCTCTGGCTCGGTCAGCGGCTCAAGGATTTCGGCAAGGAAAGCCCGGGGATCTCCGTGCGCCTGCTGACGACCGACTCGCCCTCGGAACTCGCCTCTGAAACCAACGATCTCGTCATCCTCTATTCCACGGGCGAACATCCACGCTGGAACCTGACCCTGCTGATGAAGGAGACCCTGGTGCCCATTGCCTCGCCGGACTATCTGGCGCAACGTAGGCTGGAGCCGCAGGCGCTGACATCGGACGAAATCGCCGGTCTCGATCTCATCGATTACGAGCGTTTCAACGCGCATTGGATCAGCTTCCGCCAATGGTTCGGCCGCATCGGCACGCCACTCAAGGGCAAGCTGCCGCGACCGCGCCTCTCCTTCTCGACCTACATCATGGCGGTGGAAGCCGCCCTTCGCGGCGAGGGTATCGCGCTCGGCAGCGTCGGACTGATCGAGGAGCATCTGCGCAGCGGCGCTTTGGTGACGGTCGGCAAAGACCATGTCGAAAGCGGCTTCGGCTATTATCTCGGCACCCCACGCTTCCGCTCGCTCTCCCCCGAGGCGACGCAACTGCACAGGCATCTGCTGCAAGGGTAACTACGCTGGCCTGATCCCGGACAACAAAAAAGCGGCCCGGAAGGCCGCTTGATTGATCAACGAAGACTACAGCCTTCGCATCAGTCCTTCTGGATCGTGCCGCTCAGATGCGTCAGTTCCAGAATGAACTTTTCCAGGCGGGACTTGTGCTCGTGATGCTCGGCATCCTCAAGCTCTTCCTTGGCGGCATTGATGCGGCGCGTCAGCTCGTCCTGCTCAAGTTCCTCAACCGGAATGGCAGATTCGGCAAGCACCGTGCAGCCCGTCGGCAGGACGTCGGCGAAACCGCCGAAAATGACGTAATCCTGCTTCCTGCCCGAAGCCGAATGCACCTTGATGATACCCGGCTTGATCGCCGCCATCGTCGGTGCATGATGCGCCATGACCGTCATCTCGCCTTCACTGGCGGGAATGACAACGTCAATGACCAGTTCCGACAGAAGCATACGCTCCGGGGAAACCAGTTCGAAGTTGAAGTTGTCAGGCATGTGCGCTCATTTCCCGTCAGGAACGGCACGCGGAAACCGCGCGCCGCCGTGTTGATGGATCAGGCAGACAGCTTCTTGGCCTTTTCGATCGCTTCTTCGATCGAGCCGACCATGTAGAAGGCAGCTTCCGGCAGGTGATCGTATTCGCCGTTCACCAGACCCTTGAAGCCCTTGATCGTGTCTTCGAGAGCAACCAGCTTGCCCGGCGAGCCGGTGAAGACTTCGGCGACGAAGAACGGCTGCGACAGGAAGCGCTCGATCTTGCGGGCGCGGGCAACCGACAGCTTGTCTTCTTCGGACAGTTCGTCCATGCCAAGGATGGCGATGATGTCCTGGAGAGCCTTGTAGCGCTGCAGGGTCGACTGAACCTTACGGGCGATCTCGTAGTGCTCTTCGCCGACAACCATCGGGTCCAGCATGCGCGAGGTGGAGTCAAGCGGGTCGACGGCCGGGTAGATGCCCTTTTCGGCGATCGAACGCGACAGAACCGTCGTTGCGTCCAGGTGGGCGAACGAGGTTGCCGGCGCCGGGTCGGTCAAGTCGTCGGCGGGAACGTAAATAGCCTGAACCGAGGTGATCGAACCGGTCGTGGTCGTCGTGATGCGTTCCTGCATCTGACCCATGTCGGTCGCGAGCGTCGGCTGATAGCCCACGGCCGAAGGAATACGGCCGAGCAGAGCCGACACTTCCGAACCTGCCTGGGTGAAGCGGAAGATGTTGTCGACGAAGAACAGAACGTCCTGGCCTTCATCGCGGAAGTTTTCAGCAACCGTCAGACCGGTCAGAGCGACGCGAGCGCGGGCGCCCGGCGGTTCGTTCATCTGGCCGTAAACCAGCGCAGCCTTGGAGCCCTCGCCGCCGCCGTGCTTGTTGACGCCCGATTCGATCATTTCGTGGTAAAGGTCGTTGCCTTCGCGGGTACGTTCACCCACGCCTGCGAATACCGAGTAACCACCGTGCGCCTTGGCGACGTTGTTGATCAGTTCCATGATGAGAACGGTCTTGCCGACGCCGGCGCCGCCGAACAGGCCGATCTTACCGCCCTTTGCGTAAGGAGCGAGCAGGTCGACGACCTTGATGCCGGTGACGAGGATCTGGCCTTCCGTGGACTGCTCGACGTAGGACGGAGCATCCTGGTGGATGGCGCGCTTCTTCGCGGTGTTGATCGGACCGGCTTCATCAACCGGCTCGCCGATGACGTTCATGATGCGGCCGAGCGTTTCGTGACCGACCGGAACCGAAATCGGAGTGCCGGTGTCGGTGACATGCTGACCGCGAACCAGACCTTCGGTCGAGTCCATGGCGATCGTGCGCACGACGTTTTCGCCGAGGTGCTGCGCGACTTCCAGAACAAGGCGGTTGCCGTTGTTGTTGGTTTCGAGCGCATTCAGGATCTTCGGCAGATCGCCTTCGAAAGAAACGTCGACGACGGCGCCGATCACCTGCGTAACCTTGCCGGCCGAACCTGTGGCCATAGCTGCGTCAGCCATATTCTTACCCTCTTTCCCTAATCTCAGAGCGCTTCCGCGCCCGAAATGATTTCAATCAGTTCCTTGGTGATCTGTGCCTGGCGCTGACGGTTGTAGTTGAGCGTCAGCTTGTTGATCATATCACCAGCGTTGCGCGTCGCATTGTCCATCGCGCTCATCTTGGCGCCCATCTCGCCGGCGACGTTCTCAAGGAGCGCGCGGAAGATCTGGACGGAGATGTTGCGCGGGATCAGGTCCGCGAGGATCGAAGCCGCATCCGGCTCGTATTCGTAAACGGCGCCCTTATGGGCATCATCGGTTTGGACAACGGCCGGAGCCGAGGCCGGAATGAGCTGCTGTGCCGTCGGCACCTGGCTGATCACCGACTTGAACTCGGAATAGAACAGCGTGCAGACGTCGAATTCGCCGGCTTCGAACATCTCGATGATGCGCTTGCCGATGGCATCGGCATTTTCGAAGCCGATCTTCTTGACCTCGCGCAATTCCTTGCGCTCGATGATCAGAGATGCGAACTCGCGACGCAGGATGTCGTAGCCCTTCTTGCCGACCGTGAAGATTTTCACGGTCTTGCCTTCGGCGAGCAGCTTGCGCACGTGATCGCGGGCAAAGCGCGCGATCTGCGAGTTGAAGCCACCGCAAAGGCCGCGTTCCGCGCTGCAGACCACCAGCAGATGCACATCGCTTTTGCCGGTACCCGTCATCAACAGCGGTGCACCGTCAGCATCGCTGACGGCAGCCGTGATGTTGGCGAGAACGCTGGCCATGCGCTGCGAATAAGGCCGCGCAGCCTCAGCCGCCTCCTGGGCGCGACGAAGCTTCGCCGCGGCGACCATTTTCATCGCCTTGGTGATCTTCTGCGTCGCCTTGACGGAGGCGATCCGGTTTTTCAGATCCTTAAGTGAAGGCATCCGGTATCCGTCCTAGAAGTGAGGCCCGATCAGGCGAAAGACTTGGCGTAGCTGTCGAGAGCAGCCGTAAGCTTACCCTTGGTCGCGTCGCTGATGGCCTTTTCGGTGCGGATCGCATCGAGAACGTCCTTGCCTTCCGACCGCAGGTAGGAAAGCAGGCCCTGCTCGAACTTGTTGATCTGCTGAACGGAGATCTTGTCGAGGTAGCCGTTGACGCCGGCGAAGATCACTGCAACCTGCTCTTCCGTCTTCAGCGGCGAGAATTGCGGCTGCTTCAGGAGTTCCGTCAGGCGGGCACCGCGGTTCAGCAGGCGCTGTGTGGCAGCGTCAAGGTCCGAACCGAACTGCGCGAAGGCAGCCATTTCGCGATACTGGGCGAGTTCACCCTTGATCGAGCCGGCAACCTGCTTCATCGCCTTGATCTGCGCCGACGAACCAACACGCGAAACCGACAGACCGACGTTAACGGCCGGACGGATACCCTGGTAGAACAGGTCGGTTTCGAGGAAGATCTGGCCGTCGGTGATCGAGATCACGTTGGTCGGAATGAAGGCCGACACGTCGCCGCCCTGGGTTTCGATGATCGGCAGAGCCGTCAGCGAACCCGCACCGAAGTCCTCGTTCAGCTTGGCCGAACGCTCGAGCAGGCGGGAGTGGAGGTAGAACACGTCGCCCGGATAGGCTTCACGCCCCGGCGGACGGCGCAGCAGAAGCGACATCTGACGGTAGGACACGGCCTGCTTCGAAAGGTCATCGTAGATGATCAGCGCGTGGCGGCCGTTGTCGCGGAAGTATTCCGCGATGGCGGTGGCCGAATAGGGCGCAAGGAACTGCATCGGCGCCGGGTCCGAAGCGGTCGCGGCCACGACGATGGTGTAGTCGATCGCGCCGGTTTCCTCGAGCTTCTTCACGAGCTGCGCAACGGTCGAGCGCTTCTGGCCGACGGCGACGTAGATGCAGTAGAGCTTCTTCGACTCGTCATCACCGGCGTTGACCGCCTTCTGGTTGATGAAGGTGTCGATCGCCACGGCGGTCTTGCCGGTCTGGCGGTCGCCGATGATCAGTTCGCGCTGGCCGCGGCCGACCGGCACCAG
>JAGWJK010000901.1 GCA_028865845.1 Rhizobiaceae bacterium | reverse complement strand
GCACCATAGGCGTGGCTGAGAGCATAGCCCAGTTCGCCGCCTTCGTGGATGCTCCCCGGCGTTTCGGGGGCAACGTGGCTTGGAATACCGCCGGGAAAACTGAACTGCTTGAACAGCCGCTTCATGCCTTCGGCGTCCTGGCCGATATTCGGATAGACTTCGCTGTAGGTTCCCTCGAGATAGGCATGCGCGACCAGCGACGGCCCGCCATGGCCAGGCCCGATCACGTAGATCATGTTCAGATCGTCGCGCTTGATCACGCGGTTCAAGTGGACATAGAGCATATTCAGGCCGGGCGAGGTGCCCCAGTGGCCGAGCAGTCGCGGTTTGATATGTTCTCGTCTCAACGGCTCCCGCAGCAGCGGATTGTCGAGCAGGTAGATCTGGCCGACCGAAAGGTAGTTCGACGCACGCCAGTAGGCGTCCATCAGGCGCAGTTCCTCTGCCCCAAGCGGGGCCTCCTTTGTCTCTTCGGTCGAGAAAGTCGCATTCGTCATCGTCAGTCTCCCTTCGAGTGTGTTGATCCCTCAATCTCAGTGTGGCACGCCACCGGCGCTTTCGGCGCTATGCCCGGCTTTCCAACGCCAGGCGCCGTCGTCGGCAAATTCCAGGGTGGCGTCATAAAATGATATCTCGGCCGCATCGCCGATATGAACGCAGGCGATGCCGTCCTTCGCAAAACGCGTCATGATCCTGCGCAATTCATCGGCGCCCACCATAGCCTCGGTCCTCTCGAGAACGACGACGCGCGGTCGGGCTACGGACAAACTCGCCATCATGAGCAGCTGCTGCTCCCTCGGCGTCAAAAGCGTGTGCCATTCCAATTCCCGCTGAAAATTCTCCGCCGCGGAAATGCGCTCGAGCCCGAATTCAGGAAGTACCGCCGAAATTCGTCCATCCGGGTTCTCCGCATCGGCAACCGGCGGGACAATGACCTGGCGCAGCGTGCTCGGTGGAAGATAGGGCTGCTGCGGCAGAAAGCGTATCCCATCGTTTGCGGGGCGAAATATCCGGCCCGAGCCCGGGTTGAGGAATCCTGCCGTGGCCCTGAAAAAGGCATTCTGCTGGCCCTCGCCGCCAGTCACCAGCACGCGGGCACCCGGAGGGATGACGACGGTCAGTTCCCGCAGCAAGGGTATGTCATTTCGCTCCGACAGGATCGTCAGCCTGTCATAGGCGAGGCTATCGCCGGCATCGTCGATCTGAATGTCCGATCGGATGGACTGTACCGGGTTTTCTATCGCATCAGAGAGCATGCTGAGCCGTGTTACGACGGCCGCAAAATTGGAGATCGAGTTGAACTGATTGATGATCAGGGAAAAGGCGCCCACGAGCATCGCAAATGCCCCCGCGGACTGCGTGATCACACCAAATTCTATGTCGCCGCGGAAGAAGGCCGGCGCAACGATCAGGGCTGGGATGATCTGGATCAGCCAATTGTAGCCGGTGGTGAAGAAGCCGACATTGCGGTTCACGGATGTTATCAGCCGAAAGTTCGCCACCAAATCGTCAATTCGCCCCGCCAGAAAGGATTTCATGTGCGGTTCGGTGCCGGACAACGCGATCTGGGCGGCGTTTTCCTTTGCCTGGATCAGGCCTGAACGGAAACTTGCCTCCTTGTCGAGCTGATCGTAATTCAACTTGATCAGCGGCCGCCCCAGCCATATCGCAAAAAGCGAGCCGCAGGCCGCATAGACGAATGCGACCGCAAACAGGATGGGGTTGATCGACAACAGCACCCCTGAAAATGAAAGAATAGTCAGCCCGCTGCTGAAGATCATGAGCAGGAAAGACAACGTCGTGACGGTGAAGGCACGGATATCCTCCGAGATACGCTGATCCGGATAGGAGAGTTTTCCCGAAACATCCAGGCGGTAGAAGGCCTTATCGCTGAGATAGAGGTTGACGGCACGACGCGTCAGGAAATTCCGCCAAAGAAGCGCGAGCCGTTCCTCGGTAAAGCGCGCAGACACCGACGCGATCGTGGAGGCGGCAAATACGAGAAGGTAGAAAATGGCCTGCCGCGCGAACTCCGGGATATGCCTGTCGGCGATCGCCGTCATGAAATTCCGGCCGACGAAGCTGTTGAGCACATTGAGCCCGTTAATTACGATGAAGAGCACGATCAGACCGGCAGTCAAAAGCTTCGCAGTGCCGCCAACGTCCGAAGAAAGAAAGTGCTTCACCGAGCGCAGAAAGCGGCTCGCCGTTACTCCGAATGAAGTGTGAAGCTCGTCCATGCCTCCCTCTCAGCATCGTACCGCTGCTCGTTTTTGCGCTGTAAATGAACTGTCCCTCTGACGGCTGTGACTGCCAAATCGGACGGCAAGCGTTTAAGAGCAACGTCTTCACGACTTTTGGATAGTTCCGCAGAGCCCAAGCCCGGATGGGTCTGTTCCTTCGCAGTCTCGCATGAGCTTCTCGGCAATTCCGATAGACTAGGGGCAACGCGCCGCTGCCGATGCGTGCCTGCACGCATATATTCCAGGCTATAATATACTGGCCCCGGGCATATCCCTCCGGGATGCAGTTCCGCAATCTATGCCATGTCAGCGGTCACCGATCAGGCATGATCGTCAGCTACTTTAGAACTCGCTGTACATTAGCGCCACCAGCCCGCGAAAACAATAACTAGCACCACCTAAGTCACGTCCAGGTCTTCTACGACGGCTCGATCAGCGCAGCGTTCCACGTTCTTGCCCTCGACAAAATCGAGTTCGCCACGGTCCGTACTTTCCTTCAAGAAGCCTCACGGTTTAGCGCAATCTCAGAGCCCAGCGGAGCTGCGGAAGGATCGGTGCGGGCAGGCGACCTTCGGACCAGCTGAAAATCCAGCGTCGCTCCTCTTCAGGA
>JAGWJK010000900.1 GCA_028865845.1 Rhizobiaceae bacterium | reverse complement strand
GAAACGCAGTCTGGCTGTGGCCTGTTTCGGCGCGAAGGAAGGCGATGCTTGCGCTGAGTGCTTCAGCCGGAGAAGCCAGGGCGTGCACTTCCGAAGCGAACGGTTCGAAAGAGTAAAGTCCGCGATAGCCCATCGCCTGCAGCCGATTGATCTGTTCGACGTTGCCGATCCGATCCTGCGCTCCGACGAGTTTGCGGTGCGCATCCCGCATCGCGCCGGCGTCGAGAGACGGGTCCTCCACGCCGGATATGTGGACCAGGCCAGTCATACCGGCATAGATCCGGTCTTCTCCGGCGAGATAATGATGGAATGTGTCATGGACCAACTTGAAGCGGTTTTCCGCCGACAATTCTTTGATCGCTTCGACAGCTTCGGTTTTCGACCGTAAGGAACAGCTCTCGAACCCGAGCGGCTCGACGAAACCGATAATATCGGCTGCTTCGAGCATCGGCTTCAGCGCCGCGAGGGCCTGGCGGAGATTTTGCCGCCGCTTGGTGGGGGCCGTGCCCGTGCCGTCATTCGTCGGCACGAGAACAAGCCCTTGGGCGCCGACGCGCTTGGCGTAGTCGATTAGTTGTGCGGCCTCGGCGGCACGCGTCTCGTTCCACTCATTGAAGCGCTGCAACGCGTTGATGGAAAGGATTCTGATATCCCGGCGATCCGCCTCGGCTTTGATCTGATCCGCCGGCGTTCCGTCGAGGATGGCATTCCCATCGAGATCGTTGCGGATCTCGACGGCATTGCATCCAAGCGAGCGTGCCATTGAGAAAAAATCTTGCACCGTCAGTTTTGGCGCGCACATATGATTGAGCGCAAATGAGATATCGGACATTGAAACTCCTCGTGATCCGCATGTACGGATGCTTCCTCGCGATCGAAAAGCTTATAGCAACTTTCCGAGCCACGCTCCGAGAATGTGAAATAAATTACATCATCTGTGAGATATATTGAGCGCGTAATGATGGTTTTACATCATTTCTCTATCCGTTATTCTCCCCTCTTGCAAAGTCGCCGCTGCATTGCGATCAAGGCGCGTGTTTGCTGCAATGATGGCAACAGGAATGTGTTTATGCTGGCCACGAGAGAGGGGATCCTGCACCTCCCCTGCCTCGTGGTCAGGCATTTGACGCGAGCGTCAGATATTTTCGGAAGTGAAGATGTCGAAGGGCAGAAATGTCTGCCCGGGCGCCAGATCCTGATCGGGCGCGATTGATGCCGTCATAAGGGCGAGCAGCTCGTTACAGAGCGTTCTGATCGGCGTTCCGATGACCATTGTGACAACGTTATCTGCGAGGGCAGCGCGCGACTCCGTCGTCAGTTCGTTGACGACTACAGCGAGCTTTCCGGCCAACCCTTCTTCTCTGATTGCCGAAATCGCCCCTTCCATGCCGCCTCCGCACACGTAAAAGCCGACAAGATCGGGATGCTGTTTGATCAGATCGAGTGTGGCCTCATGGGTGATCTCTGCGGTTTCCAGGTTGATCAGGGTTTCGACGACCTGGAACTCGGGAGCATTCTCGCGAAAGAAGGAGCGGAAGCCGATCTCACGCAATTCGTGGCCGTGATAGCGGTGGCTGCCGACGAAGCACGCTACCTTGCCGGGGCGCGCCGCAGCTTTGGATATCAGCCACGCCGCGGTGCGGCCGGCCTTGCGGTTGTTGAGGCCGATATACCCTTGGCGGACGCCGCTGGCGAAATCGGTCAGGATCGAGAAGACCGGAATTCCCTTTGTTTTCAGATCCTCGACGGCGGAGGTCACGGCGGGATAATCCGGCCCGACGAAAGCGATCGCCTGGTTGCGCTTGGCAAGCAGATCCAGCTTCTCGACGATGGCGCTCGGCGTCGGTGCGGCGGCATATTCGATCTGAACGCTGATACGGGCCAACATGCTGGCCTCGGCCACCGCTTCAATCTCCCTGGCAAACGATTGATAAAACTGCTGGTTCGGCTTTTGCAGCAGAAAGCCGAAGCGGTATTGCGGCAGATCCTGAAACACGCGTTGACGCAGCAGGCCGACGGCATGATACCCGATCGACGAGGCGGCCTCATAAACGCGACGCGCCGTTTCTTCGCGAACGCGGTGGCGGCCGTTGAGGACGCGATCCACAGTCGCAACGCTCACGCCGGAAACTTTGGCCAGATCCTGGATCGTCGGTCTTTTCACGACTTCAATCTTTGCAATTATCTCTCAAAGCGTTCAGAGAGTTTATGATGTAATTTGATAGATTACATCAAAGCTGCATTGTCGGCAAACGAAAGTCAACTTAATCTCTCAGGCAATGTGGAGCGGCCGCTCCGATGGCCGGGGAGGTGATGATGGCGATCCGATCGACAAAACGCGACTACGATCTTTTAGGAAGGAGTGGGCAGGCGGCCGTGGAAACGGGCCTGGCGGCAGCGGACTGGTATCATACTGAGATTGCCCGCAAGGACATGAAGGCGCTGATGCAGCGCTCCGATGCGCCGGCAATCCGGGATACGGCGATCTGGCTCGGAAGCATGATCGTTCTCGGCGGGCTCGGCGCCTACTTCTGGGGATCGTGGATCTGCATTCCCTTCTTCCTGGCCTACGGCGTCCTCTATGGTTCGGCCTCCGACAGCCGGTGGCACGAATGCGGCCACGGCACAGCCTTCAAGACGCGCTGGATGAACGATGTCGTCTATCAGATCGCCTGCTTCATGATCATGCGCAATCCGGTCACCTGGCGCTGGAGCCATGCCCGCCATCACACCGACACGGTAATCGTCGGCCGCGATCCTGAGATTGCAGTCATGCGCCCGCCGGATCTCGTTCGGCTCATCCTCAATCTCTTCGGTTTTATCGATGTCTGGTATGCGATGATCGACATGGTCC
>JAGWJK010000899.1 GCA_028865845.1 Rhizobiaceae bacterium | reverse complement strand
TGCTTTCTATATCTGTGTCGGAGGCCGGCGTCTTTGGCGGCTGCGAGGCGTCGAAGGGGGCGGCATGATCGCGGATCGTCAGCCGGACGCTCGGCCCCAGCTGTTCGGCTTCTATGATGATGACATCGCCGATGCCGTCGGCGTAGCCGTAGTGTACCAGATTGGTGAACAATTCTTCCGTGACGAGAAACAGCCGGTTCTTGATATCGTCTGGCAACATATTGCCGTCGACGAAGGCTTCGAGGCCGCGGTAGATTTCCGTCAGTTGCTCCAGCTTGTTGTCGACGGATATTTCGTAGCGCGTGCGCGTCATCGATGTCACGGGTTCCGACGGTGCTTCAGGTCCGGCATGGTTCAGTTATTCGCCGCTTCCGGCGGTCGCGACGGTATCGGCGAGAGCCTTGTCCCTGCTTTCCGCAACGGAGATGATCCGCAGGAAGCCGGAGACGCGCAGAACTTCGAGCACAGACGCGTTCGGTGAGAAGAGGATGAACTTTCTGCCGTAGGGTGCCATCAGCTTGGCGATAATGAGCAGCGAGCGCAGGCCGAAGCTGCTGACATATTCGATCGCCTCCATGTCGACGAGCAGCGGGCCGCTTCCTGTCTCGACATGCCCCTTCAGATAGTTCTCGAAGGATTTGGCCGTCAGTGTATCGAGCTTCCCGGACGCATGAACGATCGTCGCGCCGCTTTCCACAGAATCCGTCAGCTCAAGCATTCACAATTGCCTTCTCATTGGTCTGCGCATGAAACCACGTTCGCGCCGTTATCGCGACGACGGTGGCTCGCTTCCGAGACCAAGTCATAGAAGTTACAATTTACACGACTATGACGTTGTTTCGTTTTGCTTCAATTGTCTTGATCCTTCCTTTTCAGCACCTGTCGCCGGCTCCAATCCGGCCGCCGGAGAATTTTATGACGGACATCGATCTGACCGCTCTTCTTGCCGATCCTCGCGCCGATCTCGGCGCCGTTCCGATCGGGTCGTCGCACTCCGGCGAGGATTTGCGCGGCGATCCGGAATTCGATGCCCTCGAAACGGAATTCCGCAAGATCGAGACCGGTGGTCCGACCGCCGTCGATTGGAAGGTTCTGAACAGGAAGACGCTGGAGATTCTTCAGGGTCGATCGAAGGATCTCGTACTCGCCTCGCGGCTTGTCTACGGCCTTTACCGTGAAGAAGGTTACCGCGGCATGGCGGTGGGCATCAGCATCCTGCGGGGCATGGTGGCCGATCATTGGGAAGGCATGTTCCCGCCGCTCAGCCGTGAACGCGGAAGAGCGGGGACCATGGATTGGATGGCGGAAAAGCTGGCGACGACAGTCGAAAGCGAGCCCCCCGCCGAAGACCGAAAAATTTTCGCCCTCGTCGCGCATGACCGCCTCGTGGACCTCGACACGCTACTTTCGGAGAAGCTGAAGAAATATCCCGTGGCGATGGGGCCGCTCGTGCGTGCCCTGCGTCCGCATAGCCGTGAAGCGCGCCAGGCCATCGAAGCCGAGGCCGAGCGCAAGGCGCAGGCGGAACGGGCTGCGGCCGAACCGCCTCCCGCTGCTGCGCCACCGGTAGAGCAACCTCAATCCGCGGCGCCGGTGGAAGCGCCGCCGCCGGTGGCACCCGCGCCCGCTCCAGCTGCGCGGCCTGTCCCTTCGGCCAGTGCCGCCGCCATGCCGGCCGTGCCGGAGATTGGCGTGGGCGAGGGAGCCGAGAAGGCGTTGCAGACGCTGTTCAGCACAGCCGCGCGCGTCGCAACCGCGATCCGGCAGGAAGCGCCGGCCGATCCTCGGGTCTATCTCTGCGCCCGCCTCGCCATATGGGGCGAAATCGACCAGCACCCACCGGAGAGGGCCGGAAAGACGGCGCTGCCGCCGCCGCAGGCAAATCGCCTGGCGGAAATACGGGCCTTGCGGGCCGCCGGAAACCATCAGGATCTGCTGATGTCGGCCGAAAGCGCTTTCTTTTCCTCGCCCTTCTGGCTCGATGCGCAATATATGGTTGCGCAATCGATGCAGGCGCTCGGCGCGCAATATGACAAAGCGCGGATCGCGGTCATTGGCGAGCTTGCTTTGTTTCTAAAGAGAGTTCCGGGTCTGCCGCAGCTGTCGTTCAGCGACGGCACGCCTTTTGCCGGCCCTGAGACGATCAGCTGGATTGCCGCCGAGGTCGAAGCCGGCGAGGGCGGCGGCGCAGCGGGCTCCGAAATTGATGGCGTCAAAGCAGAAGCCGCCAAGCTTGCGCAGCAGGGCCAGATCCTTCCCGGTCTGAAGCTTCTGTCGGATTTCGCAGAAGGCCGGCATGGCGAGCGCGACCGTTTTCTTGGGTGCCTCGAAGTCGGCGAATATTGCCTGCGTTTCGACCTGCTGCAACCGCTCCTCGCACTCGTCGCTAAACTCGAGAAAATCGCCGAGAGCAGCGGACTTGCAAAGTGGGAACCGCAATTGACCGCAGCGCTCGCCAACCTCTCGTGGCGCGCACTGGATCACAAAAATGTCAGGCGCTTCCTGGACGAAGGTCAACTCGTCGAAAGAAAGAGCGCGATCGTTGCAGCCCTTGCGGACGTCGACATGGTCATGGCCGCACGTTTTTCAATGCCGTAACGAAAGCTTTATAAAACTGACATTTCAGTCAGCCATTATCCCCTCGCGGCCTTCACTTGGGCAGCCAATATTAGACTGGCGAGTTTCGGCGCGTCGGCGATTTATACTTGATGTTTGTTTTCAATTTGCTGTTGTTTTTCAGATGCCTCGATCGAGGCATGGATTAGGATCAGATCATGGCGAACGAGTCGTCTGTGGCGCCGAAAGAGCGCGTCAATATCCGTTATAAACCAGCTACCGGCGACGCGAGGGAAGAAGTCGAA
>JAGWJK010000898.1 GCA_028865845.1 Rhizobiaceae bacterium | reverse complement strand
TGTTCAGGAAACCCCGGCTGAGTCGAGAAGAACTCGCCGTATCCGTTCTTATGACTTAAAGATGGGGTTTTTAACTGAAATCCGCAAGGCGATTCTTAAGAAAGGGTTAATCTCCACAGTTTCGTGGAGAACGCCGTCTTGCGGGCGAAAAAGAAGAGCCGCAAAAGCGGCTCTCAAGGTAAAACAGGGAGAAAAATCAGACCAATTCGCCAAGCGGAGAAACTGTCTGAGTCCAGACAAAATCTGGATGGCAATAGTAATATGTCGTAAAGCTTAATATTCCGTTGACCATGCCTCAATTTGTACTTCTACAGCACAGGTTTTGCGCATTTGAACGCTGAAAAGCGACTACACAATTGCGTGAGTAAAAATCGCTCTTCAGTCTTGCGAAGCCTTGTTTATCAGGAGCGGAAGAGGCTTTCCGCCGCCTTGCGGCCAGATGCTTTCGTGGTGATCTCTGCCTCCAGACGAGCGATCTCCGTCTGCATCAGCGCAACGCGGGCCTTGAGTTCGTCAATCGACAGCAAGGAAAGGTCGCTGCCGATCTCGTGGGCTGTCGGCTTCTTCGGGCGGTCGTCGTCGAAAATGCTCATTCTGGCTCCTCCCCAGGCTCAAGTGCCGTAGTTTACCGTCATATCGTCCTTTTTCGTAGCCTCGTTACGCGCAAGCTGCATGCTTTCGGGCGTAATCATCTGCGCATTCGCGGATGGCATCGTCGTATAGGCATCGCGGTCGCTTGCGGGCTTGGCGGCGCGCATGCGGCTGCGGAAGACGGCATAGGCGGTGATCAGCACATGGGCGACCGCCGTCACGAAAAACAGGGCATAGGGACCGATAGCTGACATGACCGGGCCGCCAAGCGTGGGGCCGATGATCGTGCCGATGCCGTAGAGCAGAAGAAGACCGCCGGAAACCTTGACGAAGTCCTGCGGTGCCGCGAAATCGTTGGCGTGGGCGACGGTGATCGGATAGAGCGTGTTGGCCACCGCACCGTAGAGGATGACCATGCCGATGAGAAAAGCGGGCGCGCTTGGCTGTAGCAGAAACAGCAGCAGGCCATCGACCGCTGCGATTGCCGCCATGCCGGCCAGCACGTAACGACGGTCGATGCGATCCGAGAGACGGCCGGCCGGAAATTGCATGACGGCGCCGGCGAAGATGGTCGAACTCATCATCAGCGCGATATTGCCGTCGGAGAGGCCGGCATTGGCGCCGAAGACGGCACCGAGCGTACCGTAGGCACCGTTGGCGATGCCGACCAGCAGGATGCCGATGGAGGCGACCGGCGAGTTGCGGTAGAGCGCCTTCAGATCCAGGCTGACTGCCTTCAGCGGCTGCGGGGATGCCGCCGTCGAAAGTGTCGTCGGCAGCATGGCGATGCAGTAGCAGATGCCGCAGAACATGAAGAGGATCGGCGTGTGAATGTCGGCGAAGGGGATCATCATCTGCCCGGCGACGGCGCCGATCAGGGTAATGCCGATATAAAGCGAGAAGATCGCGCCGCGGCTCTCGTTGGTGGCGCGCTCGTTGAGCCAGCTTTCGATGATCATCGAGGTGCCGGCGGTGCAGAAGCCGGTGACGGCGCGCAAGGCGACCCACCATATCGGATCGACGATGATGCCGGTCAAAAGCGCGATGATGGCAATCACCGAGATGAAGCCGGAAAAGGCGCGGACATGGCCGATGCGACGCACCAGTTTCGGCGCCGTCAGGCAGCCGAGAACGAAGCCGGTGGCCCAGGTCGTGCCAAGCAGGCCGAGCGTAGTGGTGGCATAGCCTTCGGCTGTGCCGCGAACGGGGAGAAGGAGGCTATGAAGGCCGTTGCCCGTAAAGAGAAAGAGCGTGCCGAAAAGCAGTGCGAGAACCGGTAATATATTCCTCTTCATGACCCCCACTTTCGTTCGGTTCTGCCTAAAGAACCGCTGAGGCGGCAATGAGTTCCGCCCGATTTCGCTATTGATTGTGCCCCGGATTGCCGCTATCGGCGTGTAGAAACAGTCTGTTGGCGCGGAAAAATGTCCGTCCTATGACGATTAGAGCATGATCGCGAAAAACCGCGCAGTGGTTTTGAAGAGGATGATGCTCACTCTTGCGCAAACGGGGAAAAATACCGTGACAAAAGTGATCGCGGTACTGCTGCTGCTGGCCATGGCGGTACAAATCATCAAGCCGCTCGGGCTGCCCGGCCTCAAGCGGCGTGCTGATTTCTGGAAGATTGCGGTGATCGCGTTTGCGGTCTGGACCGTGGCCCTCGTGATCAACGAGACCTTCTAGGGCCGCGGCTCCTTCTCTCGATCCATGTCTTAATAGCTCACTTCGCCGCGCATGACGCTGACGCAATCGCCGGAGAGGAAGACATCGGTGACAACCCCTGCCGATTTTCTGACGTCGAGACCGATAACGCTGCGGCGGCCCATTTCCACGCCTTGTTCGATGGTGATCTTAATCTCGGCGTCAGCTTCCGGAAGAAGCGAGGTCAGGTAGGCGCCGAGTGCGGCCGAGGCGCTGCCGGTTGCCGGATCTTCGATGACATTGTCGAGCGGCGCAAACATGCGGGCGCGGATGTGCCAGGGATTTTCAGCCGAGCGCGTGTAGAGGAACAGAGAAAATCCGGTCTTGTCTTCCTTGTGAAAAGCGGCGGCCTCGGCAAAGATCGCAGCATTCGGGCGCGCCCTGCCGAGCGTGTCGAGCCCGTCGAGCTCCGCAAAGGCGAAGGCCAGGCCGACGGATGCGAATGTCGGCGAATGTGTCGACAAGCGAACCGAGGCCGCATCGATCTGTACGCAGCGGGCGATAAGCTCGGGTGCAATGTCGTCGCGGGTATGGAGTTCGCCGGGTGCCCGGATTTTCGCGCCGGTGACCCT